>JAGMZX010000098.1 GCA_018005585.1 Candidatus Hydrogenedentota bacterium
GGCTGCCGCAAGTTCCTGAATTTACCGCACTGTGCCCCGGCGTCGGGGACGGCAGGGACGGCAGGGACCGCGAGTTGTCTTTGCGTTCCTCGTGAGATATGCGGTCGCGCCGCCGATGGAAGGAACCGGCGGCGCGATGCCGGGATGGGGTCACGGGTTCAAACCCCGGCATATTTGTATTCTGCCGTCGTGGCGTCCTCGGGATGGGCTTCCAGTCCCATTTCGCTCTTGTCCAGTCCCATGCACGCTACTTCCGGCGTGACGCGCAGGCCGGCAAGGGCCCTGGTCAGAC
This sequence comes from Candidatus Hydrogenedentota bacterium, assembly GCA_018005585.1. Taxonomy (NCBI): domain Bacteria; kingdom Pseudomonadati; phylum Candidatus Hydrogenedentota; species Candidatus Hydrogenedentota bacterium. The sequence goes on from JAGMZX010000098.1 coordinate 293, forward strand.
TCCGGAGGACAACCGAAGCGGCGACCGTAAAGGCGGCGACAGCGCCGATGCCGGTCAACCGCACGACAAGCCGGCCGGCGCCGCGGCAAACGGCCCGGGTCCGGCTACGCGCTCGCGCACTGGTCCAGCACGCGGCGCACCGTGTTCGCCAGCTTCTCCTTGTCGAGCGGTTTTTGAATCAGTTCGGAAATGCCCATTTCGAGGACGAGGCTCTCGGTCAGCGAGTCCGCGAAACCGGCCATGATAATGACAGGGACGCCGGGCCGCACGGCGCGTGTCTTGATGGCCATTTGAATGCCGTCCATGTGCGGCATGGCGTTGTCGAGGAGCAACAGGTCGAAGGCCTCGGGCGACGCGAGGAACCGGTCCAGCGCGCGCAGGCTGCTCGATTCCACAAAAACGCGATAGTGCAGGAGGGACAGAATATCGGCGGCTACCTGGCATAATTCCTCGTCGTCGTCGACGATAAGAATGCGCTCGTATTGCCCTTCGGGGGGTGCGATCCGTTCGTGATATTCGGGCGGCCCGCCCGGGACGCGCGGCAGATACAGGGTGAATGTTGAGCCTTTGCCAGGCTCGCTCTGGACGCCAATGGCGCCTCCGCAATTCTTGACGATGCCGAGCACGGTCGACAGGCCCAATCCCGTGCCTTCGCCCGGCTGCTTAGTCGTGAAGAAAGGCTCAAAGACGCGGTCCACCGTTGCCGCATCCATCCCGATTCCCGTGTCGGACACGCGCAGGCATACGTAGGGGCCTGGTTCGAGCACGCCCACGTTGCCAACGTAGGGTTCCTCCACCTCGACGGATTCCAGGACGACCTCGAGCACGCCGCCGTTCTGACGCATGGCGTGGGACGCGTTCGTGCACAGGTTCATGACGACCTGGTGGATCTGGGTGGCCTCCGCGAGCACGCAGGCGCCGTCGTTGGCCAGGTGTTGCCGTATCTGGATGACGGGCGGCAGCGAACGGCGCAGAAATCGGACGGTCTCGCTGACCGCGGGCGCGATGGCCACGGGACGGCGCTCGGGTTCTTCCTGGCGGCTGAACGCGAGAATCTGGGCGACCAGGTCCGAAGCGCGGCGCGCGGCCCTTGCGATCCCGTGCATGTGGGAGCGGGCGGCGGACCCTTTTTCGGTCTGGTCGATGCAGAGTTCACAATGGCCCAGAACGAGCGAGAGGATATTGTTCATATCGTGGGCGATGCCGCCCGCGAGGGTGCCGATGGCCTCCATTTTCTGCGACTGGCGCAACTGCCGTTCGAGCGCCACCTCTTTCGTGACGTCGCGCTTGAGCGCAACGTAGTGCCGAATGTTCCCCCCCTCGTCCATCACGGGCGTGATTGTCATGTCCTCCTCGTAGAGCGCGCCGTCCTTGCGCTTGTTCGTGACGCGCCCTTGCCACACGCGGCCGCTCGCGATTTCGCCCCACAGAGTGTTGTAGAAGCCGGGGGCCTGCTTGCCGCTGCGCAACAGGCGCGGCGTTTTCCCCGTCACTTCATCGCGCGTGTAGCCGCTCGTGCGCTCGAACGCCGGGTTCACGTACTGGATCAGGCCGGCGGCGTCGGTGATCATCACCGCTTCGGCGGCCTGTTCGATGGCTGCGACGAGGCGGGTCCGCTCCTGCTCCGCGGCCATGCGCGCGGTGACGTCCTCCGTATGCACCATGACCGAGTCGGGCGGCACATACACATACTCGACGACCAGCCGCTTTTCGCCGGGAACGTGGCGCAATTCGAAGGGCGTTTCCACGACAAAGGTGTTCCGCTCCGCGAAACAGCGTTCGAGGTTTTCCTGGATATCCGGGCGGTCCGCGAGATACTCGCGCGCGGTGCGGCCCAGCCAGGAAAGAACATGACCTTCCGTCATTGCCAATCCCGCGGCGTTGTGGTCGGCGAGAATGAAGTCGCCGTCCTGTTTCCGCCACGTGAACGTGGGGATGGGGAAGTGCTCGTATTGCGCGCGCATGCGTTCTTCGCTCTGGCGCAGGGCGTCTTCGGCGAGCTTGCGCTCCGTGATATCGACGATCCCCGCGATGGCCCCGGCATAACGGCCTTCTTCGTCCATGATAGGCCCCGTTTCCAACATGGCGTAGAGGCGCGTTCCGTCTTTCCTCCTAAACTCGAAATCGTGTTGCTCCTTTACGCCTTCTCGCCGCCGTTCGAGGTAATGCTTCGCCTGTTCCCGCGCGGCCTCGTCCATGAACTCGAACAGCTTCCGTCCAATCATCTCCTCCACCGCGTATCCGAGCATTTCGGCCATGCGAGGGTTGACGTAGGAAGTTGCTTCCTCTCCGTCGATTACCCAGATGCCCTCATACAGGGTCTCGACCAGGTGGCGGTATTTGGATTCGCTCTGGCGCAGGCTTTGCTCGGTGCTGGCGCGTAACGCCGTTTCCTGGGTCAGCCGGGCACGTTCGGATGCGGCGTGCTGTCGTTCGATGATGAGTTGCACAATCGCCAGAAACAAGCCCGTGACCAGCAACACCAGCCCCAGCCCCGAGATGGGTTGGGCAATAGTAAAGTACAGTTTGTGTTTCCAGGGGTCTTCCAGGGTCTCGCGCAGCGGAGGGAGTGCGGCCGCGATGATCAGGCCTCTGCCCAATGCGGCAAAGAATGTTCCCACAAGCAGCGGCCAGATTACCTGATAGACGCCGCGAATCAGCCGGATGAAGTAGGCGATCAGTCCCAGCGCGACCAATACGGAGACCGTGTCCAGGGCGGCATTGAGATAATAAGACTCGTACTCCCACACCCCAAGGACAACGTCCGAGAGGACGGAGAACACAAGGAACCAGAGCGCGGCGAGCAGGATGATGCGCCGCGAAAGGGCCAGCCGCGCCCGGAACGCCTTATCTTCCTGCGCGGACAGCGCGGCCGCTTCGGCAAGGCGGGCCTGGACATCCAGGTTCGTGTGCGGCGGTTTGCTCCCGCTCTCGAATGAGAACGCCATGCGCGACCCCTCCGCTCCTTCGCTGTTTCGTGCCCCCATTGTCCGGCTGAGGGTGGGGCGAGTCTCTCTATTCTACTCCCGCTGCGTTTGCCTCGCCAGTTCCATCCGGGGATGGCAGGCCGTTGGGTTTGGTATTTGCCCCAGTGTTTTTCATCGGCACAATCTGCGATTAGTGCGATATCTGCAAAACAAAGGTCTGCCGGCGCGGAATCTCGGCTATTGCAAATCTGAGGAGAAAGGTATATCATGACGACACTGGTGTTCAAGGCAAGAGGGAGTGACGGCTGCTGTAATCGTGTGTCGCCATCCCCCGCAAGGCGCCGGGAGCAGGGCAGCAAAGGATGTGTCGTTTTCAAGGGCCGCAAGTGAGGCATGCTGCTTGGGACTCGTAGTCGGGCCGTTCTTGGACGCTTGTTGGGTATAATGCAACGGTTTCACGGGTACGTGAGGTAGTGCTGGATGAGGCAGCCGTTCCGTTCGTTCGTGGCATCCTCGAGGAGGGGGCACGAACGCCGTACGGGACTGGAGCTGCGGGGAGCATTGCAGTTATTCTTGTGTATTCAACGAAGGAGCGGAATCATGACACGCAGGACATGGGCTCTGGTACTCTTGAGCGTGCTGGTCGCGGCCAGCGCCTCAGCCACGGTTTATGTGAACAAGGCCACCGGCAATGACGCCAACCCCGGCAACGGCTGGGGTTCCGGCCAGGCCGTCGCCACGATCCAGCGCGGTATCGATATCGCGTGGCTCGCGGGCGGCGACGAAGTCTGGGTCGCGCAGGGAACCTACAACGAGCAACGCACGGAACTGTGGGGTGCGCCCGCCTCGGTTGCCGGCTCTCTGGTGCTGAAGGATAACGTGCACCTGTACGGCGGCTTTGAGGGGACGGAAACGGCCCGCAATCAGCGCGCGCCGCTGGTAACCCCCACGATCATCGACGGGTCGTCATCGCGCGCCGGTGCGGCGGCTTATCACGTTGTTGTCGTGGGCAGGAATGCCGGCGGTTCCGTGAATGTCATCATTGACGGCTTTACGATCACGGGCGGTCAGGCCGCGGGCGTCGCGGGCGACTACCACACGTGGCGCGGCGGCGGCATCTATAACTGGGCGACGAGCTCGCTCACCGTCGCCAATTGCTGGGTCATGGCGAACAGCGCATCGGTCAGCGGCGGCGGCGTCGCGAACGAAGCCGCCCCGGGTTTCCTGGCGACGGCGACCTACAATAACTGCCTCATCGCGGATAACGTAGCGAACCGCAACGCGGATACGGCGGCGCCGCCGAACCCCATCCGCAGCGGCGGCGGCGTGTTTGTCAATGGTTCCGCGCCCGTATTTGTCCACTGCACGATTACGAACAATGTGATGGGCAATCTCGCGGGCTGGACGCTGTTCGGCCTTCAGGGCGGCGGTATCTACGGGTGGAATTCGGCCGTCACGATGGACAGTTCGATTCTCTGGTTCAATACCAACAACGGCTGGCAGTCTGAGGGCGGCGGCAGCATGGTCTTTACCTACTGCGACTTGCAGAACGGCGTGGCACCCGGGTTGGGCAATATCAGCGCGAATCCCGCTTATGTGGACGTGCCGTTCTATCGCATGCTGGCGCTTGGCGCTTCGCCGTGTATCGACACGGCAAATCCCGGGCCGTCGCTCACCTCCGACCGCGGCGACGTGCCGCGGCCGATCAACGGCCTCGTGGCGCTGCGCGCGGACATGGGCTGCTACGAAATGTCGCTCATCGTCCCGACGGCGGTGTGCCAGAACGCGACCGTGCATCTCGGCGCGCCGGAGAACGGTGTGCTGAATCCGCTAAGCATCGACGGCGGCAGCACGGCGCAAGCCGGGCTCTGGCGACGCTCCGCCAGTCAGACAACGTTCACGTGCACCGATATGCCGAGCAAGGTTGTCTCGCTGACGGTGAGAGACCGCATTGGCCGTTGGACCACGTGCAACAACGCGACCGTGACGGTTCTTGACAACATCAACCCGGTCGCGGGTTGCGTCGCGAATGGGACGGTCACGGTGCCCCTCTCCGTGGGAACCTTGGCGGCGGCTGCTATCGAGAGCGGCAGCACGGACAACTGCGGCTTGAACCCGGGAGCGTATTTGGTCGACGGTGCGGCGAGCATCCCGATTACCTGTGCGGACATGCCGGCGAAAACGGTTACGTTGACGGTGTTCGACACATCGGGCAATTCCGCCACGTGCCAGACCACGGTGAACGTGGTGGACGACGTTCCGCCGGTCGCGGGCTGTGTCGCGAATGGGACGGTTGCGGTGCCCCTCTCCGTGGGGACCTTGGCCGCGGGGGCCATCGAGAGCGGCAGCACGGACAACTGCGGCTTGAACCCTGCAGCGTATTTGGTTGACGGCGCGGCGAGCATCCCGATTACCTGTGCGGACATGCCGGTGAAAACGGTCACGTTGACGGTGTTCGACACATCGGGTAATTCCGCCACGTGCCAGACCACGGTGAACGTGGTGGACGACGTTCCGCCGGTCGCGGGTTGCGTCGCGAATGGGACGGTCACGGTGAACCTATCCGTGGGGACCTTGGCCGCGGGGGCCATCGAGAGCGGCAGCACGGACAACTGCGGCTTGAACCCGGCGGCGTATTTGGTCGACGGCGCGGCGAGCATCCCGATTACCTGTGCGGACATCCCGGCGAAAACGGTTACGTTGACGGTGTTCGACACATCGGGCAACTCCGCCACGTGTCAGACCACGGTGAACGTGGTGGACGACATAGACCCGGTGGCCCAGTGCCAGAACTTCACGCTGGACCTCGATGTCGCGTCCACGGTCACGTTCGCGGATATCGACAACGGTAGTTCCGACAACTGCGGCCTGAACCTGGCGGCCACGACCATCGTGCCCGACACGTTCGACTGCGCGGACCTTGGCGCCAACACGGTGACGATGACCGTATTCGACGATGCGGGCAACAGCAACAGTTGCCAGGCGACCGTCACGGTGATCGGCAGCCTTGCCAATCTGCTCGAATCGTCCGTGTCGATTGCCATGTACGAACTGGACGACCTGCCGGCCGTCATGCAGACGCGCGCGGAGTGCGGTGTGCCGCCGTACACGGCCCTCGAGTGGTTCTTCGACCCGGACGGCTTTGACGCGGGTGTCGAACCCGAAGTGCAGTTGAGCGGCGGGCTTGGCGGCCATCCGAACGACGCCGGCGCGACCGTTACGATTGGCGGCGCGTCCCCGGTCACAACGCTGGACCTGGACAACGTCGGTCTCGGCGCGACGGGCTTCTACCGCAGCAAGGTGACGGATTCCGATGCGCCCGCCGCGGTGGTGCCTTCGCCGGCCGTCCAATTGAACGTGTACAAGCACCTCGCGATCATTGAGGACCTGCCCAGTGACGCCTCCGCGAACAATGGCGATACGGGGTTCGAACTCTCGATCACGACCGAAGGCGGCATCCCGGCGTTGGATTACGACTGGTACTTTGACGACGGCGGCGGGCCGGTGCTCCTGAGCGACGGCCTGCAGGTGTCGGGCACGACCCTGTCCGGCACGGACACGGACACCGTGTCGTTCGACGAAATCCATCTGGGCGACCTGGGTTCGTACTACTGCGTCGTCACCGACAGCGGCACGCCGGAAGTGGTGTCGTCGAACACGCTGACGCTGACGGTCACGAACTACATGGCGGTGCTCCTGCCCGCGGTGCTGCGCGCATACACGGATTACACCCCGCTGTCGCTCACCGCAGACGTCAATAACGGGTTCCCGCCGTATACGTACACCTGGTACAAGGATGGCGACGTGGTTGCCGGGCCGCAGGCGGGTCTCTCGACCCTGGACCTGGGCGCGGCAGACGCTTCCGACATCGGCGATTACTACGCTCTGGTGAGCGACAACAGCGGCGGGCTCAACCCCGATGCGCCGTCCAACACCTGCGCGGTTGCGGTAGCGGATGCGCCGAGCATCCTCGTTCACCCGCAGGATGCCAACGGTTACGTAGGCGACATTCTGGGCTTCTCGGTCCAGGTGGTCGACGGGTTCCAGCCGTACACCTATGACTGGCGCATCAACGGCTCCAGCGCCGGCGCGCCGTCGGTGCCGGCGATCCCGACGCCTCCGCTGACCCTGGCGTACGACGGCGTGATTATCGATGTCGTCGTGCATGACGAGGGCGTGAACCAGGTCGATCCGAATGTGTTCGTGGTCACGGACATCTTCTCGAACCAGGCCGTGCTGCACGTGAGCGAGCCGATCGTCTTCGACGCGCAGCCGCAGGACGTTGCGGCGTACACGACGGACCCGGCCTTCGACCTGTCGGCCCACTTCGCGGGCGGCATGGAGCCGATGGCCTACGTCTGGAAGCAGGACGGCGCGGTTGTTGACGGCCCCACCGCGATTACGACGCCGAACACGATTACGTTGACGGTCGACCCGGCCGCGGTGGGCGTGGGCATGTACGATTACAACACGGAGATCACGGACCAGGTCGGGACAGCGCCGTCCGGCACGGCGGTGGTCACCATCGCGGACCCGCTGACCATTACGGACGACCTCGAAGACGCGACGGCGCGCAACGACCAGCCGTTCGAGTGGTCGATCGGCGTGGCTGGCGGCCTTGGCACGGTGACCATTCAGTGGCAGAAGGACGACGGCACGAAGGCGTTCGTCAATCTGGCTGACGGAGGCAACATCTCCGGCACGACGACCACGACGCTGTCGCTGGATCCCGCGGTCTGGGCGGATGCGGGCCTCTATCAGGTAGCAGTGTCTGACGCCAACGTGACCGTGTACTCCTCGATTGCCGAGTTGACGGTGGTCCAGGGCGTGCCTGCCGCCGGCGTGCTCGGGTTGGCGGTGCTGACCGTCCTGAGCGCGTTGGGCGGCGCCGCGGCGCTGCGCCGCCGCAAATAGCGGCTTCGTATCGCGGCTGACGCGAAGAAGCGTTCATTCAAGGCCGCCGGTCCTCGAGTCGAGGGCCGGCGGCCTTCGCCCTTTCCTTGCCATGGCGGGTCTCATGAGCGGGTGATTTCCGCCAGCCTCAGTTCGCCCGCTTTCCGGGTTCTGTTGTCGCGCGCCACCCGTCCCGTTTATGATCCGGCCCTCCTTGACCGCGAACCCGATGGCAAGAGGGAGTTCCGTGCATGACCGTTGAGACCTCTTACCCGAAAGACAAAATCCGCGTGCTCCTGCTCGAGGGCGTACACCCGGATGCCGTGGCGCGTCTGCGCGAAGAGTCTTTCAGCATCGACGTGGAGAAGCGCGCCCTCAGTGAAGCGGAGTTGCTGGACCGGGCCGCCGAATACCACCTCATCGGGATACGCTCGAAGACCTGCCTCCCGGAGCGCGTCATACGGAAAGCGCGCCGCCTGCTGGCCGTAGGCGCGTTCTGTATCGGCACGAACCAGGTCGATACGGGCGCAGCCCGGTCGGCAGGCGTGCCCGTCTTCAATGCGCCCCACTCGAACACGCGCAGCGTCGCCGAACTCGTGATCGCCGGCATTCTGATGCTCTTTCGCAACCTGTACGACAAGATCCGCTCGGCGCACCAGGGTGAGTGGCACAAGAGTGCGCGCGGCAGCGTCGAGGTGCGCGGCAAGACCGTCGGCATCGTCGGCTACGGGCATATCGGCAGCCAGGTGTCCATTCTCGCCGAAGCGCTCGGCATGCGCGTGCTCTACCACGACATTGCCGACAAGCTCGCGCTCGGCAACGCAGCGCGCGCCGCTGATTTGCGCGACCTGCTCGAAAACAGCGACGTGGTCACCGTGCACGTGCCCGGCGATCCGGGCAACGCGGGCATGATCGGCGGCGAGGAAATCGGCTGGATGAAGCAGGGCTCGTTCCTGATCAACACGAGCCGCGGTTTCGTCGTGGACGTGGACGCATTGCGCGCGGCTCTTGTGTCAAAGCATCTCGCCGGGGCGGCACTGGACGTATTCCCCCAGGAACCCGGTTCGGACGCAGACCCGTTCGTCTCGCCGCTGCAGGGCATGCCCAACGTCATCTTGACGCCGCATATCGGCGGATCTACGCAGGAAGCGCAGCGCAATATCGGGCTTGAAGTCTCGGGCAAGCTGATCCGCTTTACCAACAACGGGTCGACCGAAGGCGCGGTCAATTTCCCGAACGTGATTCTGCCGGAATTGATACATCACCATCGTATCCTCCATATTCACCGCAATGTGCCCGGCGTGCTGCAGCATGTGAATGCCCTGTTCGGCGAGGCGGGCATCAACGTCGCGGCCCAGCATCTGCGCACGCAGGAAGACGTGGGCTATCTGATCATGGACATAGCCAAGACGGCCACGCGTGCCATGATCCGCGAACTGGCGCGGCTGCCGGAGACCATCCGTGTCCGCGCCCTCTTTTGAGGAAAAGTCCCTGCGCCATCCCCGTTGCCTGACACATATCTTACAATCCCGTTGCGCTTGCCTGACCTCTTGCGCCGCCCCGCGCCGTATCGTCAGAGGCAGGGGCGCGGGCCCGGAATCCCGCGCCCGGCAAAAGGAGGATGATTCGATGAACGGACACAACGCCAAAAGTCATGGAAGCGTCAGGATGGTCCTGCGTTGCGCAGTCGTTGCGCTTGCCGTGGCCGCGACCTGGGGCCGCGTCGCGCAATGCCGCGAGATCGAGATGACCGCGGCTATAGGCACGCCCTTCGTGAAGGCGGGCGCGCCGCGGACGGCCTACGTCAAGGTGCGGCTGCGCGGCTTCGAAATCGAGCCGGGCGAGCGCGCGCCGGTGAACGTCGCCATCGTGCTGGACAAGTCCGGCTCCATGTCGGGCGAGAAACTCGAGCGCGCCAAGGACGCCGCCTGCATGGTGATGGACCGGCTCAACGCGCAGGACATTGTCTCCGTGATTGCGTATGACACCACCGTGTCCGTGCTGGTGCCGGCGACGAAGGTGGCGGATCGCGCCGTGATCATGGAACGCATCCGCGCGCTGGGTGCCGGGGGCAATACGGCTCTGTTCGCGGGGGTCAGCAAGGGCGCGGCGGAGGCCCGGAAGTTTCTCGACCTGGAGCGCGTCAATCGCATCGTGTTGCTTTCCGACGGGCTGGCGAATGTCGGCCCCAGCGCGCCGGAAGACCTGGGCGACCTCGGGGCCTCGCTGTTTTGCTCCGGGATTTGTGTGACGACCATCGGGCTCGGCCTCGACTACAACGAGGACCTGATGGCGCTGCTGGCGAAACGGAGCAACGGAAGCCATCTCTTCGCGGCGGAAGCGGGTGACCTCGCGCACAAGTTCAATCTCGAATTCGGCGACGTACTCACCGCCGTCGCGCAGGACGCGGGCGTCAGCATCGAATGCGCCCCGGGCGTGCGCCCCGTGCGGGTGCTGGGCCGTGAAGGGTCCGTCGACGGACAGCGGGTCACCGTCGATTTCGGCCAACTGTTCAGCGGCCAGGACAAGTACGTAATCGTGGAGCTGGAGGTGCCTGCCGGCGCGGCGGGCGAAGAAGCCCTCGTCGGCGAAGTCGAGTCCCGGTGTCTCAACCTGATTTCCCGGGAATGGGAGCGGCACACGGGCCGGATTGCCGTGAAATTCACGGATTCCGACGCGGAAGTGGAGCAGCACACCGACGCGAATGTCATGGTCTCGGTGGTCCGGCAAATCGGGGCCGAGCGCAACGCGGCGGCGCGCGTCTTGCGCGACCAGGGCAAGATCGAGGAAGCGCGCCGCGCCCTGGTCGACAATTCGGCCTGGTTCTTCGACAACTCGGTCCGTTTTGACTCGGAGCAGTTGCGGGAGGATGCGCAGGCAAACGAACTGGACGCGCAGAACCTCGACGACGCGGAATGGCGTGAGCGCCGCAAGGTCATGCTCGAGAATCAAAGCGCGCAGCAGCTACAGTCCCTCGGCTATGTCGAGTAGAATGGCCACAGCAAAGGGAGGCTCCGGGCCGCTTGAAGATTCGATTGATAGTCATTCTGGCGCTATTGGTGCTTGCGCCGCTCACGCTGGTGGCCGTTCTCGGCGTGCGTGTCGCGCGCAGCGAACGGGAGATGGCCGTTCATCGTTGGCGGGAAATGCTGGCGGTCAGACTGACAGGCATCGACGAAGATATTCAGCAGTTTCTGCAGGCATACACGCGCCCATTTGCCGAGCGCGCGCTGACGGACGCCCACACGGCGGCGCTGTCCGATGAATTGGCGGCCACGGGCCTGGTCCGGCAACTTTTCGTGATTGCGGAAGACGGCACGCTGGCCTTTCCCCGGCTCTCCGCGGACAGCGGCCCCAAGCAACAGGAATTCTTCCGGCGCACGACGGAACTGTGGCGCAGCCGCGACCCGCTGTTTCACCCGCCGGATGCGGCCGCATTTGGCGCGCCCGGGGGCGCGCCGGCTCCCGCGCATCAGGTGATGCCCTTTCAGCAGACGCCTTACGGTTCGAGCGGCGGGCCGCAGCTTGCGAGCGGCTGGTACACGTGGTATTGGGGCGACGGGCTGAACTTCATCTTCTGGTGGCGTGACGGCTTGGGTCACACGGTGGGAGTCGAACTGGAGCGGATGCGGTTCATCGCGGACATCGTGGGCGCGCTGCCGGATACGGGATGGGACCAGCGCCTTCCGGAACGCATCGCATTGATGGATTCTCAGGGGCGCGTGCTGTATCAATGGGGGCACTACGAGCCCGCCGCAGCTGAACGGCCGTTCGTCACGTGCGCGCTCAGCCCGCCGCTGAGCGGCTGGAGCCTGAGCTACTACGCGCCGGCGGACTTCACGCCCGCCGCGGGCGGGCGCTCCGTCTGGTTCAATCTGACCGCGGGCGGCGCGGCGGCCGCGCTCGCGCTGATCGGCCTCGCGGCATATTTCTATCGCGAGAGTTCCCGGGAGATGCGCGAAGCGGCGCAGCGCGTCACGTTCGTGAACCAGGTTTCGCACGAGTTGAAAACGCCGCTCACCAACATCCGAATGTACGCGGAACTGCTGGAAGAGGAACTCGCCGACAACCCGCGCTGCGCCCGTTCGCTCGGCGTAATCGTATCTGAAAGTCAGCGCCTGAGCCGCCTGATCGGGAACATTCTCACCTTCGGCCGCAAGCAGCGGCGCAAGCTGGTGCTGCATCCGGGGGAAGGACGCGTCGAGGACACGGTGCGCGCCGTGCTCGAACGCACGGGGCCCGCCCTTGAGGCGCGCGGCATCGCGGTGCGGTTCGACAGTACGGACTCGGCGCAGGTTCGCTTCGACAGCGACGCCGTCGAGCAGATCCTGAACAATCTCATCAGCAACGTGGAGAAATACGCGGCGGACGGCGGATATCTGGGCATCAATCTCCGCCGCGAAGACGAGACCACGGTGCTGACCGTTGAAGACCGCGGCCCGGGTATTCCGCAGGGCGAATTCGAGCGTGTGTTCCAGCCATTTTACCGGCTGAGCAACAAGGTGTCCGACGGCGTGACGGGCACCGGCATCGGTCTGTCGCTATCGCGCGAACTCGCGCTGTTGCACGGAGGCTGCCTGCACATCGTTCGCGGCGACGGCGGCGCGGTTTTCGAGGTGCAACTGCATACGCCGGCGGGTTCGGGAGAATCGGCATGAAAGTGCTGGTGGCGGAAGACGACGACCATATCCGGAACGGCCTTATGGAGGTGCTCGCGCGCGAAGGCTACCGGTGCATTCCGGCGCGCGACGGGAAGGAAGCCCTCGACCGGTTTGAAGCCGACTCGCCGGATTTCGTGTGCCTCGACATCATGATGCCCAAGGTCAATGGCTACGACGTATGCCGCGCGATCCGCAAGGTTAATTCCAGTGTGCCCGTGATTTTCATCAGTGCAAAATCGGAGGAAGTGGACAAGGTGCTCGGCCTGGAACTCGGCGGAGACGACTTCATTCTCAAGCCCTTTGGCGTGCGCGAGGTGGTCGCGCGCATCCGCGCCGTGACGCGGCGCGCCATGGCCGCGCGCGCGCCCGGGGCGCAGCCGCCGCCGTTCCGGATGCAGGACCTGGAAGTATTTCCCGCGGAGTTGCGCGCGCGGCGGGGTGAAAAGGTGATTGAATTGAGTCTGCGCGACGTGCGGCTGCTCGAGCTCTTCCATCGGAACCAGCACAGCGTGCTCGACCGCAACACGCTGCTCGATCACGGGTGGGGCCAGGACTATTTTCCGAACAGCCGCGCGCTGGACCAGCACATTTCGCAATTGCGCAAGCGCATCGAGCGCGACCCGAAGGAACCGTCGATCATTCTCACGGTGCACGGCGCCGGCTACCGCTACGACGGCTGAGGCAAGCGCACGGCAGGCTTGAACCGCATCCCGGCCCAGCATACGATGCTTGCGGGAGGTGTTGCCGTATGGCGCAGGAACTGAATGCGGCCATGATTCGCGCCTGGCTGCCGCCGCGGCCCGAAAAAGGGCACAAGGGCACGTTCGGCCATCTGTTTGTGCTTGCCGGTTCGCGCGGCTTCACGGGCGCAGCCAAGCTCACGTGCATGGGCGCGTACCGCGCGGGGGCCGGACTGGTTACGCTGGGGATTCCGCACCCGCTCGCGGACGTCGTGGCCGCCGGCCTGCTCGAAACCATGAGCCTGCCGTTGCCCGCCACGGAAATGGAGACCTTTTCCGAAGACGCGGCCACGCCCGCGCTCGCATTCGCCTCATCGAAAGACGCCGTGGTGCTCGGGCCGGGCCTGTCGCGGCATCCTGACACGACGCGCTTCGTTCACGCGTGCGTGACCCGGTGCCCGGTTCCGTTGCTCGTGGACGCGGATGGGTTGAACGCGTTGAGCGAAAACATGGAGACGCTGCTCGAGTCGACGGCGGCCCCGCTGGTTCTGACGCCGCACCCGGGCGAAATGGCCCGGCTTGCCGATTGCGGCACGGAGGCCATCCAACGGGACCGCGAAGCCGCCGCCGCCGCCTTTTCGCGGCGCTATGACTGCGTGGTGGTGTTGAAGGGCTTTCGCACGGTAATCGCAGGGCCGGGTGAAGCCGTGTACGTCAATACCACCGGCAATTCGGGCCTTGGAACGGGCGGAACGGGCGATGTCCTCTCCGGCGTCATAGGCGGGCTGCTCGCGCAGCGGATGAGTCCTCTGGAAGCGGCGTGCGTTGGCGTGTACGCGCACGGCTTGGCGGGCGACCTGGCCGCGGCGGCCAGGACGCAGCGCGGCATGACCGCGGGCGACGTTGTCGAGGCGCTGCCGGAGGCATGGCGCGAACTGGAGTCAAGCGTATGACTTCATTGCGAGACCTCGGGGAATTCGGGCTGATCCGGCGGCTGACGTGCGGGCTGCCCGAGTCCGGGGCGGTCGTGCAGGGCGTGGGCGATGACTGCGCCGTCGTGCGCGTGGGCGAGCGGCTGCTGCTTGTCTCGACCGATGCGTGCGTCGAGGATGTGCACTTCTCGCGGCGGACCGCCTCGCCCGCGGATATCGGCTGGAAAGCGGCTGCGGCGGCGGTCAGCGACATTGCCGCAATGGGCGGCGAGGCGCGCTACGTGCTGGTTTCGCTGGCGTGTCCGGTGGACATTCCGGCGGAAGTGCTCGACGGACTCTATGGCGGCATCCGCGAGGCCGTAGACGCATGCGGCGCGGTGATCATCGGCGGCGATACCACGGAGTCGCTGGCGCGGATGGTCCTGGATGTCGTGGTTATCGGCGAGACGGCCGAGGGGCGCTACCGGCTGCGGCGCGGCGCCCGGCCGGGCGACGTGCTCGCGGTGACGGGCTACCCGGGGCGGTCGGCGGCGGGCTTGCTGGCGCTGGAACTGGGCGTACGGGCGCCGGCGCTGACGGAAGCGCATCTGCGGCCGCGGCCACGGCTGGCGGAGGGCCGCTGGCTGGCGTTGCGCGAGGAAGTGCATGCGCTCATCGATGTCAGCGACGGCTTGGCGCAGGATGCGGCGCATATTGCGGAGGCGTCGGATGCGGGGGCCGATATCGACCCGGAAACGTTGCCCGTGGCGCCTGTCCTCGAGGAATATCGCGGCGTCCTCGGTATCGCGCCGCGCGACCTCATCCTGGCGGGCGGCGAAGACTATGAACTGGCGATGGCGATTGACGGGGATGCGTGCGAGGACTTACTGCGCGATTTCCGCGCGGCATTCGCAACGCCCATAACGGCGGTCGGGCGTTTTACCGCGGCACCCAAGGGCATCCGCATCGCGGGGGCGGTCCCCGAGATGTCTGGATTCGACCATTTCCGCCGCTGAACGGCCGCGAAACGGACAGAGGAAACCAGGAATGGCGCGCGACAATCTCGATCCGTTCCGGCCCCGCGCTTTTGTGCAGACGGCGGGGCCCGTGCTGCCGGAGTTGGACCGCTGGCGGCAAATCACCGAAGACGAGGTGGGGGTCGTCGCGGAGATGACGCAGCGCAATGAGCTCAGCGGCGGCACGCCCGTCGTGCGCGCGTTTGAAGAGCGCTGGCGCGCCTGGGTCGGCACGCGCTACGCGCTCACGGTCATGAACGGGACGTCCGCGCTGTATTCGGCGTATTTCGGGCTTGGCGTGGGGCCCGGCGACGAGGTGATCTGCCCTGTGAACACCTGGATTTGCACGATCGCGCCAGCGGTGCTCCTGGGCGCGCGGCCGGTCTTCTGCGATGTCGACCCCGGGAGCCTTATGCTGGACCCCGCGGATGTGCGCGCGAAGATCACCGGGCGCACCCGCTGTATCTGCGCCGTACACCTGTGGGGCAATGTGTGCGACATGGATGCCCTGACGGCCATCGGCGAAGAACACGGCATCCCGGTTATCGAAGACTGCTCGCACGCGCACGGCGCGCGCTATGGCGGGCACATGTGCGGCGGTATCGGCAGGGCGGGGTGCTGGAGCCTTCAGGGTTCGAAAGCGGTGAGCGCGGGGGAGGGAGGCGTGTTGACCACGGACGACACGGACCTGTTTGAACGGGCATGCCTCGTGGGGCAAGTGAACCGCATCGCGGGTATGGACCTGGTCAGCACGCGCTATGCCGAGCATCAGCCGCTCGGGCTGGGCATGAAGTTCCGGGCGCACCCGTTGGGCATTGGAATCGCCGCCGCGCAACTGGACAAGCTCGATGCGCTGAATGCGCGGCGGCGCGCATTCATCGAGGAAGTCGAGGCGGGGCTGGCGGAGATTCCGGGTGTTCGTCCCGTAAAGGTGTACGCGGGCGCGGAGCGGGGAGGGTTCTATGGTTTTCCAGTCATTCACGATGCGGAAATCACAGGCGTGCCGACGGCGGCATATGTGGAGCGCTTGAACGCGCGCGGATTGCAGGCGACGCTCTCGCCCTACCCGAACCTGCACAGCCTGCCGGTTTTCGCAAGGGGATTCGATGTTTTCACGCGCAACCGGGGGCCCTTGTGCGCGGCGGCGGGATATCGCGGCTACAAGCCGGGCGATTTTCCAAACGCGGAACTGGCGCGGCGGCGCACCATCTTCCTGCCCCGTCTCAGCGATCCCGTTCCGGACGCCGCCGCCATCGTGCTGGATGTGCTGAACGCCTGCGCCTTGCCTGGCTCGTGTCCGCCTCCGCCAAGTTGAGCGCGTGTCGGTGGGCGCTATGGACCGTCTCTTGTCCTGGAAGCGTGAGTGGTTCTACAGCCGTTCCGCGAGCAATGTCACATCCGCCAGGGCGCGCGCATAGGCTGGTCGAGCAGGCGGTTGGCGCCTTCGTCGCCGATGAAGCGCTGCGCGACGGGGTCAAAGCGGAGGCTGCGCCCCAATTGCACGGCGCACTTTGCGAGATTGACGATGGTGCAGGAGCGGTGCCCGTTCGCCTCATTGAGCGCGAATTTCTTGCGCAGCGTGACGGCTTCCAGGAAATCGGTGACCTGCGGTTCCGGGTCGGGAAACTGGGCGAGTTTCCGCTCGAAGTGGGGGATATCCGATTTGAACCCGCGGAACAGCTTGCCCTCCGGCCCTTCGATATAGGGCGCGGGAGTCTCGCTGCCTTCGCCTTCGAGAATTATCTCGCAACCGTCTTCATAGCGCAGGGCGATGCGCCGCCACGTGCCGCAGGCGTCGGGGTGCTGCTGCGGCGCGTCAACGTCGATTTCGACCGGGCTGGTGTCATCCTTGCCGATGAGAT
This sequence comes from Candidatus Hydrogenedentota bacterium, assembly GCA_018005585.1. Taxonomy (NCBI): domain Bacteria; kingdom Pseudomonadati; phylum Candidatus Hydrogenedentota; species Candidatus Hydrogenedentota bacterium. The sequence goes on from JAGMZX010000098.1 coordinate 17,243, forward strand.
ACTGGACGGGATCCAGATAATGCTGGCCCATGTCGCCGAGTCCGCCGCCATCGTAGTCCCAGTAGCCGCGGAACGTGCCATGCACGCGATGGGGGTGGTACGGCTTGTACGGCGCGGGGCCCAGCCAGAAGTCATAGTCCAGCTGGGGCGGGACGGGCTCGGGGACGAGGTCGGTCCTGCCGACCCAGTAGAATTTGAAGTCGAAGCCGGTGGATTTTCCGACGGTGACCTTCAGGGGCCAGCCGAGCATGCCGCTGTTTACGAGTTTCTTGATGGGGCGGACGGTGCTGCCGAAGCCGTAGAAGTCGTCCTTGAACCGGAACCAGGTATTAAGCCGGAAGATGCGCGCATTCCGTTGAACGGATTCGACGACCCTGATGCCTTCGCCGATAGTACGGGTCATGGGTTTCTCGCACCAGATATCCTTGCCGGCCTCGGCGGCCGCCGCCGCGATCAGGCCATGCCAGTGCGGCGGCGTCGCGATGTGGACGATGTCGATGTCGGTGCGGGCGAGGACTTCACGGAAGTCCTTGTAGCCCTGCACGTCCTTGTCGACGGCGGCGAGGGCTTCCTTGAGATGGCCTTCGTCGACGTCGCAGACGGCGAGAAGCTTGCCCGCGGCGTAGCCGAGGTGGCCGCGGCCCATGCCGCCGACGCCGATAACGGCGCGCGTAGGCCGTTCGCTCGGGGCGGTGAAGTGCAGGCCGCCGAGGACATGGCGGGGGACGATCATGAACGCGCCCGCAACCAGAGAGGACTTCTTCATGAAGTCGCGGCGTGTAGTCTTGCTCTTGTCTATCATGCGGCGTTGTCCTTGTGGTGCTCTCGCTCTGCCCATCCCCTGCCGTGAAAGCGGACTGCAAAACCCTACATCAGGAAGCAGGCAAACCACAAGTGGCCGCGGCGGCGTCTGGCGCTTCCCGCAGTGTCAAGGGCGCGGCCCGGGTTTGAGCACATGTACGCCATAGGCTGGCAGGGAGCCGGTGATCGCAGCCCCCTGCAACGTCTGGGAGCCGCCAAGCGTCAGTTCCTCGTGGACCTGTCCCTCAGGCGCGCCCGTATTGCGTAATACATAGGTGCACGGAAAAGGCAGCTCATTCACGATGATCCACCACGTGGCGCCTTCGACCTCCTTGCCCAGCGCGCGCACGGCCAGGTTGGCGTTGCCGCCCCGAAGCGGGTAGAAACCGAAGGCTCTCGTCTCGACCGACGCGGGCCCGGATGCGTCGGGCGCGGCGAGCACGTGCTGGATATCAGCGAGTTCGCGCACGAGACGCAGGAGGTCCTTCCATAATCCGGAGTCTTTGGGATGGAGGTGCGTGCCCCAATAGAGCACGCCGCGCGCGCCGCGCACAATCGCGTCGTAGGCCATGAAACGCGACTCCTCAAAGGTGGGCGCCTGACCCTGGCCGGGCCGGCGTTCGAATAGGTCGTCCACCTCGCCCCAACTGAATCCCTGAAGCACCATCCAGACGGGTTTCCGCGGCGCGGAAGCCTGCATGCGGATCGTGCATTGGCCGATGCTTCCGAGCAGTCTGCGTGAAACGTCAACGGGCCGGGTGACATAGGGCATGACGGGGTAGATGTCGCAGCCGACGATGTCGGCGGCGCGTCCGAAGCAGGCGAGTTCTTCAAGCGAGTTTCCCGCTGCGTGGTTTATCCAAACGGGATGCGCGGGGTCCCATTGCCGGAGCATTTGGTAGCCGTTCTGCATTCGGACAGCCAGCTTCGCGGATTCCCTCTTGAAATGCGCCCAGCGTTCGAGCAGCATGCCCGGCTGTCGATATGCGGCCAGCCAGCATGACCATAGGGCTTCGTCCGGGACTTCCCACACGAGCAGCGCGGGATGCGAAGCCCAATTCGCGACCATATCCCGCAGGGCCTGCCCGCTTTCGCTGGCCTCTTCCGGCAGTTCAATCCGGCCGCCAGTGTTCAGCCAGGCATACAGGTCTCGTGCGCGGAGCCTGTCAAGCGCCGCGGTCTCTTCCGAGCCGCGCACGAGATTGAAGCCCGCCCGGGCCACTTCATCCAGCGCCGCGTCGTCAGCGGGATATTCATACAGGCCGATGACGAACAGGCGCCGTCCCTCCGCGACGAGCATGCCGTCGGCGGCGATTGAGACTTCCGTGGCGGAAGCGCTGACCGCGAGTGCGAAGACCGCCGCACAAGCGTACCCCGTTTGCAGCAGCATGGCTTGTCTCCCACAGTTCTGCCTGGACCACCGTGCGCGCAGGCCCTTCGCCGGACGCGCAACAGCCGGATGCAGCCGCGCACCGTGACCTGGACCGTATATGCAGAAAAGACCCCTTTGGATGCCGGCAAGGTTTCACGCAGCGTTCCTCCATCGTGGAACGCTTGACCCGCGCATGCTCCCGCAACTGGCGGGGCCGCTTACTGGCCGCCGCTGCGCCGGTTGCGCCAGCGCGGCTCCTCGGGCGCGGCGGTGGGCGCGGGCGTGTGGGAGGGCAGGCCCATGCCCGCGGAGAACCAGAGGCAGCCCTCGCCCAGCACGTTCTCGATCTCCTGCCGGAGCGCGCGGGAAGGCGCGACGCGGCAAGAGCCGGTCGCGTGGACGGTGACTTCGTCGCGTTCGGTGGTGATGCAATGAAGGAAGACATCGCATTTGCCGGGCCGCGCGCCGAGCGTTTCGGCGATGCGCTGGAGGAGCACCTCGTCGAGGCCCGCCGTTTGCATCCGGATATGCACAGCGGTCGTGAATTCTTTTTCGGCATCTTCGATGGGGAAGATTTCGATGGCAACCAGGCCGGGTGCCTGGCCGCGGTGGCTGACGCGGGCGCGCATCATGACGATCATGTCCTGCACCAGGAGACCGACTTTCTGTTCGTAGAGGTCGGAGAAGACGGTGACTTCGACGTGGCCTTCGAGGGTTTCGAGAGTGAGGAAAGCCATTTTCGCGCCGCGGCCGGTAATGTGGAGTTTGACGCCGGAGACAATCCCGCCGAGGGTGACCTCCTGGTTCTCGCGGAGTTCCGGAAGGTCGCCAAGGCGAATGGTGGAGAAGCGTTTGAGCGTATCGGCATACCGGGCGAGCGGATGGCTGCTGACATAGAGGCCGAGCATTTCTTTCTCGTACTGGAGCAGTTCGCTTTCGGGCCATTCGAACAGGTCGGGGCGCGCGTGCATGACTTGTTCCTGCTGCGCGTCGCCGAGCATATCGAAGAGGGAGGTCTGGCCCGCAGCGCGGTCGCGCTGGGCGATTTGACCTTCTTGGAGGGCCGTTTCGATAACGGCCTCGACTTGGCGCCGGTTCCAGCCGGACGAGAGGAACGCGCCCGCCTTGTTCAGGCTCTCGATGAGGCGTTTGTTGACCATTCGCGCGTCGAGCCGGGAGCAAAAGTCGAAAATATCGCCGTAGGGGCCGTTTTCGTCGCGTTCGCGGACGATGGCGTCCGCGGGGCCTTCGCCGACGTTCTTGACGGCGCCCATGCCGAAACGGATGGCGTCGCCTTCGACGGAGAACATGGTCTCGCTCTTGTTGACGTCGGGCGGGAGCACCTCGATGTTCATGCGCCGGCATTCATCGACGTAGAGAGCGATCTTTTCGAGGTTGCCGCGTTCGCTCGTGAGCAGCGCGCACATGAACTCGACGGGGTAGTGTGCCTTGAGATAGGCGGTTTGGTAGGCGACGAAGGCGTAGGCGACACTGTGGGATTTGTTGAACCCGTATCCGGCGAAGGTCTCGATCTTGTCGAAGAGCTCGCCAATAAGCGAATCGCTTATCCCGGACTTGCGGCAGCCTTCGGTGAAGATCTGGCGCTGATTGGCCATTTCTTCGGGCTTCTTCTTGGACATGACGCGGCGGAGAATGTCGGCTTGGGCAAGGCTATAGCCCGCGATTGCCTGCACGATCTGCATGACCTGTTCCTGATACACGGCGATGCCGTAGGTCTCGCGCAGAATAGGCTCGAGCAGGGGATGATCGAATCGGGTCTGTTCCGGGTGAAACTTGTTTTGTATGTAGGTGTCGACGAATTGCATGGGGCCCGGGCGGTACAACGCCACGAGCGCGCTCATCTCTTCAAGGCTCTGCAGCCCGATGCGCTTGGTCAGTTCGCGCATGCCGGAACTCTCGAGCTGAAACACGCCCGTTGTATGGCCGGACCGCAGCAACGCGTAGGTCCTTTCGTCGTTGGGTTCGAGAGCGTCGATGTCGATGGAGATGTTGCGGTTCTCGCGCACAAGGCGGACGGCTTCGTGCACGACCGTAAGCGTGCGCAGGCCGAGGAAGTCCATCTTGAGCAGGCCGGTCTGCTCGACGCCGCCCATTTCGAACTGGGTGACGACGGTTTCGGATGCGGACGCCTTGAAGAGGGGCACGTGCTCGGTGAGGGGTTGGTCGCAGATGACGACGCCGGCGGCGTGCGTGCCGATGTTGCCCACGGTGCCTTCGAGACGCGTGGCCAGCCGCCAGAGACGCGCGATCTGCGGGTCCGACTCAACGAGGGCGCGCAATTCGGGCTCTTTCTCCAAGGCCTTTTCGAGGGTGATCTTGCTCTCCTCGGGGATGAGCTTGGCGATGCGGTCGACGTCGCCGTAGGGCATGCCCATGACGCGGCCGACGTTGCGAATGACGTTGCGCGCGAGCATGCGGCCGAACGTGATGATTTGCGACACGTTCCCGGGGCCGTACTTCTGCCGCGCGTATTCGATCATCTCGCCGCGCCGTTCGTAGCAGAAATCGATGTCGAAGTCCGGCATGCTGATGCGGTCCGGGTTAAGGAACCGCTCGAAGAGCAGCTTGTAGCGCATCGGGTCGATGTTGGTGATGCGCAGCGCATACGCGGTGAGGCTGCCCGCGCCTGAGCCGCGGCCCGGCCCGACGGGGATGTCGTGCTCGCGCGCGTATTTGATCAGGTCCCAGACGACGAGGAAGTAGTCCACGAATCCCAT
>JAGMZX010000099.1 GCA_018005585.1 Candidatus Hydrogenedentota bacterium
TCAGGTCCTTCTTCGGCCTTCCCGTTCTCATCTCCTATCCTCCATTGTAGTTGTTACATATATAACGCCTACAATGATACATAGGTTGACAACTTATTCAATGAATTTAACGCTCAAGACACTAGCGGAACACCCCGACCTGCCCGTTGTCCGCGGCGATATGCCCGACACGTGGATTCACGGGATCGCGTCTCTGCCGGAAGCGACGGCGACCGCGCGCCGGTGCCGTCCACTATTGGGCGCGTACGAGAACCTGGTGACCTTCCACGGCACGGTCGGCGGCATAGCGACCCCGCCTTTCCCGGAGTTCAATTCTATTAACGGGTTTGAGCAGAGCCTGCTCTACGGCGAGCACACGTGGGGTTACGACATAGGACATTTTGGAGAGCGCCTCTACGGCGATGATTGGCGCAAGGCGCGACGAGACGGGCGGTACGTGCGGCTAGAGCAGTCGTGGGCGGACCACGCTGCCTATGCGATGGCCGCCGATTCCGCAATTTCGGACGAATTCAAAGGCGAATTGCAGGCGTTGGCGGCAAGGGTCGCCGTTAGCGAGCCACGTGTTGTTGTGTTCAATCCCCTGCCATGGCCGCGATCAGACGTAGTCACCCTACCCGAAGCCGCAGCCACGGCGTTCCATGATGTCGAAGGATTCGTCTACCCCGGTTTAGTGTCCGCGCTGGGCTACAAATCGCTGCGCCCGGAGGATATCCTTTCCGACGACAACTCGTGCCGCGCGGACGCGCAAACGGGGCTACTCGAGAACGAGTGGTTCACAATTCGCTTCGACAAAGAGCGCGGTGGCATCGTCTCAATCGTGGACAGGCGTACGGGCCGCGAGTGGGTGGACGGCGCCTCGGAATTTGCGGTTGGGCAGTTTCTCCATGAGAAATACGACTCGGCGGACGCTCAAGAATATCTCGACAGCTATCCGCTGCATCAAGAATCGTGGGTGGCCAAGGATTTCGGAAAGCCCGGCCTTCCCGATGCGCCACATGAGACGCAGTCGCCACGATTCGAAACCTGCACGGCCTCATCGGACAGCGCCTCCGCAGCGCTGGAACTGAAGACAGCAGCGGGGGATGGGCAAATGCGCCTGCGAATCACCGTGTACGAGACGCTGCCCGCGATTGACGTGACGTGGTCAATTGATGAGAAGACGGCTACGCCGTGGCCGGAAGCGGGGTGGCTGTGTTTTCCGTTTGCGGTGGAGGACGCGAAGTTCCGGCTCGGGCGGCTGGGAGGGATCGTCGATCCGGCCACGGACATCGTTCCGGGCACGAACCGTGATGTGTTCTGCCTGAACACGGGTGTACGCGTGGTCGCGCCGGACGGATCCAGCGTCGGGCTGTGTCCGCTCGACTCGCCGCTGGTGAGTCTCGAGCGGCGCGGATTATGGAAATACTCGCCGGAATTCGTGCCGAAGAAGGGCACAGTGTTCGTGAATCTGTTCAATAACCTGTGGTCCACGAATTTTGCGCAGTGGATCGAGGGCGACCTGACGCCGCGAGTACGGATATGGCTGCAAACGCCGGAAGAAGGAGACGCGGATTTCATCAAGCGCTGCTGGGAGGCGCGCGTGCCGTTGCAGGCCGATTATATGGATTCAGAGGAACCGGGCACGTTACCGCCCGACCTTGAAGGTGTGCGGTTATCGCGCGACGGCGTGCTGGTGACGGCGTTCGGGCCGAATCCGTACGGCGAAGGGACGTTGCTGCGCTTGTGGGAACAGGCGGGGCAGGGCGGCTCGTGCGAGGTGCGCGTCAACCCTGCGTTGGGTTTCACGAAGGCGCGGCCGGTGAATCTGCGCGGCACATCCGAATGCGAAGAAACGGCGCTGGAGGAGGGACTGTTTCGCACGACACTGGACGCCTGCGCGCCGCGCAGTCTCGTCTTGTCGCGGTAGCGGCGCGCGCCGCGTCACACGCCGACGCGCCCGGCCCACGCCGCGTACAGCGCGTCGAGTTCCCGGGCCTTCTCCGGCTGTTCCGCGCCGAGGCTGCGCAGTTCGGTCCGGTCTTCGGCAAGGTTGTAGAGTTCCCAATCGCCTCTTGCCGTGGCCACGTATTTCCAATCGTCCTGGCGAACGCCGCGGTTGCCGAAATGTTCCCAGAACAGCGCGGGACGCGGCTCGCGCGATTCGCCCCGCAGCGCCGGCAGGAGGCTGCGCCCGGCGAGCGGCAGCAACGCGCGGCCGGCGAAGGTCTCCGGATAGACGGCGCCCGCCGCGTCGAGGCAGGTGGGCATGATGTCGGTAATATGCGCCACCTCCCGGGTCAATTGCCCGCCGCGCGGGAACGCCCGGGGCCAGCGGACGATGAATGGCGTGGCAATGCCGCCCTCGTGGATGTATTTTTTATAGAGGCGGAACGGTGTGTTGCTCGCGTTGGCCCAGGGCCGCTTGCAGGCGTCGTACGAGCCGCGTTCGCCCGCGCGCGTGCCGGGAGTATGCAGCTTGCGGCCCGCGATGTCCTCGTCGCAGCCGCCGTTGTCCGAGAGAAAGACAACGACGGTGTTCTCCGCGGCGCCGGTCTCATCGAGCACCTGAAGAACCCGCCCGATGCCGTAGTCCATGCGGTCGATCATTGCCGCGTAGACGGCCATAAGCCGCTTCCAATACGGCTTGTCTTCGACATCTTCCCACGCGGGCACGGACCCGTCGCGCGGCGACAACGCCCATTGAGGGTCGATAATCCCGAGTTCGAGCTGCCGCGTGTACCGGCGGCGGCGCAATTCATCCCAGCCGATACGGTACGTGCCCTCGTAGCGGGCGATGTCCTCCGGCCACGCGTGCAGCGGCCAGTGCGGGGCCGTGTACGCGAGATAGAGCAGGAACGGCTCGTCGCGTCCGGCGTGCTCTCTCAGACAGCGTACCGCGAAATCGCTGAACGCGTCGGTCATGTAGAATTCGCCGGGCTCCGGCGTGAATGGTTCGTCGTCCTGGGCCATGACGCGTTTGCGCCCGGGCTCTTCCAGTAGTTCCCAATAGCTGCTGCCCCCGCTGATGAGCCCGAAATAGCGGTCGAATCCGCGCCGGCGCGGCCAGTGCTCGCGCATTTCGCCCACGTGCCATTTCCCGGACATGTACGTGCGATACCCGGCGGCGCGCAGCAGTTCGGCGAGCGTCGCGCACCGGTCGTTCAGGTAGCCTTGGTATGGCCCGGGCTTCTCGGGCCCATCAGGAAAGCTGACCATCTTGCCCACACCCGCCTCGTGCGGATACAAGCCCGTCAGCAACGACGCGCGCGACGGGCAGCACCGGGCGCAGTTGTACCCTTGCGTGAAGCGGAGCCCCTCCGCCGCGAGCCGGTCCAGATTCGGCGTGCGGATTTCCGAGCCGTAGCACCCGAGGTCGGAGAAGCCCATATCATCGGCGAGGATGACGAGGAAATTGGGCCGGTATGACGCCGCCGGCGCGGCCGCTTGTTCCGCCGGCCGTGTTTCCAGGCCCGCGACGGCGCAAGCCGTGGTTGCGGTTGCGTAACGCAGAAAAGTTCGCCGGTTCATGAGGGCGCCTCCCGGGGGTTGCACGTCGAATCCTATTATAAAGCGCGCAGTTGCTTCTGCAAGTGGGGTAAAAGGTACCATGTCCCTCAGAAGTGGAGGATTATCCAATGCGGTCCCTTGTGGGCGCGATCTTGATTTCACATTGTCTTGTCGCGGTCATGCCCGTGCGTGCTGCATCATGGGAGAACCCGTTCTACGAGGGCGAGGGCGACGCCGCCTACCTCGACCTCCTCAACACCGCGCGGAGCATGTTCGAGCCGAATCCCGAATTGCAGAACCTGCCCATGCTGTACACGCCCGCGTGGAACGGCTTTGTCGAAGGGCCGACGTGGGGCGCGTGGTGGATTCAGAACAGCTATGGCCCGACCTACTGCGTCCTGCCGTTCCTTGGCGAACCGTACATCACGTTTCTCATGAACAGCCACGACCTGTGGTTTGACCAGATGGGCGACGGGAAGCGCGCGGGCAACCACGGCTACGTAGCGCCGGATGGCAGCCTGTGCGACGCCGCGGCGCCCGGGCTCATCCATTACCGTCAGGGCGACGGCCGCCATGCGATCCACGACTGGGGCATGGAATTCACGGCGGCGGGTCTGCTCATGCAGTCGGAGCTTATGCTGATTCGACGACGCCCGGACGAAATCGCGCATTACCTGCCCAAGCTGGAACGTTGCGCCGAGTTCATCGAGTCGCGGCGCGACCCGAGCAACGATCTCTTCCTCGCGGGACCGGCCGCCAACCTGCTCGCGCCGAGTTACGCCGGGTGGATACAGCCGGACGGCACGTTCAAAATGGCGTATCTTGCCGGCCTTTCGATCACGTACATCGCCGCGCTCGACAGGCTCATCGAGGTCGAAAAACTCGCCGGAAACGACGACAAAGCCGCTCTCTACAGCGAGCGCCGCGACCGCGCGCGCGAAGGCCTCGCCAACGTGACCACGGATGAGGGTTACTTCATCAAATCGCTCGATCCCGACGGCGCTCGCCACGGCGTCTACGGCGCGGAGAAATACGGCTACTTCGAGGCGTCGCCCAACCACGACGCCATTGCGTTCCGCGTTGTGGACGACGCACAGGCGCGCCGCATATACGACAAGATCGTCTCGATCCCGCTGCTGCGCCGTCACCACGTCATCCAGGCGAACGAGCCCTCTCTCGACGACATGTACGAGCCGCCCACCTCCTGGCTCTGGCAGCACGGCACGTGGGTAAACGGCGGCCACTGGTCCACGTGCGAGGCGCGCATGGTGATGGCCTATTACCGCCTCGGCGCCTATGACGACGCGCGCAAGTCGATGGAGCACATGCTCGGCTTCGCGCGACAGTTCCGCATGGACAACCCGCTCGTCGATTTCGGCGCCGCCGTCTATCAGCCCAAAGAACCTATCAACATCACCTACGACGCCTTTGGCCCTATTGCGGCGTTCATCCGCGGCCTGTTCGAATATCGTTACACCGCCGACGCGCTCACCCTCATCCCGCACATCCCGCCGGGCATTACACGGCTGGAGCAGCGGTTTCCCATCTATTTCGGAGATAAGCGCGTGTTCCTGGCTGCTGCTGGAACGGGGCCCGTGACGGCTGTGCGCATCAACGGGGACGTATGGAGCGCGTTCGATGCGGAGAAGATCACAGTGTCGTATGAATCGCTGCCGGAGACCGCGTTCGTGTATGTAGCGCTCGGTGATGATGATATCGGAGAACACAAGCCGTGGGATGCCCCTGCACCGCCATTGCCGTTGGAAGACGATGCATGTTGGCAGGCAGTCTCCGATGTGGCCGGCCCGAATACGGCCCGGTTGCGCCGCTTTCACGCCGCAATGGAAGCGGCGGAGCTTGGCCAGTCTTACGAGGCGGCGCATGCGCGACTGGCGCTTGCGTATATATGGACTATTTCGGAGCGCCGCAGGCTGCGGCAGGAAGGCAAGATTACGTCTCTCCCGGAAGCCTCCCAGGCGGCCGCGGACCAGTCCTTCGTCGACACGGCCGTGCGGCTCCATGAAGGCCTCGTCAAGACCCTCGACAGCTACGCGGACGGCAGCGACCCGCACAAATCGCTGGTTTACCGGCTTTGGACGGCCGCGTCCGGACAGAAGTGAGATAGGACACCAATCGACGCACCAACCAACTTTCGCCATGCGGTTCGTGCTGCAATCCCGTCAAACGGAGGCGCGCCGGGCCGCGACGGAAAGCTGCACACCGATGGTATCATGGCGTCTCCGTCGTCTCAGGGTCTTGGCATCGGGCGCTCGACGCCTGCAACTGCCCCACACTCGTTCCCGAAGAACCTTTTTCTAGCACCACACAGTCCTCGGTGACCTCTGCGACCACGTTGTCCTTGTGCGCCAGCTTCGCCTGCAACGACTCAACCTTCTTCTCAAGCTTGCGCGTCCTGCTGTCCATGCCTGAGCCCCGGCCCTTTACCTCGAACGCCGCCGCGTGGTTGGACAGCTCCTTTTGCCACCGGTAGAACAGATTGCGCGCGATCCTCAGTTCCTCGCAGACCAACGACACCGCCTCCCCGCCCACCACGTGCCGCTTCGCCGCTTCGGCCTTGTCTTCAGACGTGAACTGCGTCCGTGTTCTTTCCCGTTACGCCAGCCCGAGAAGCTTCCTCGCGTACGTCGCGTTCCGCGTAAAATCCGCGTCGCGGTCCTTGGAGGGGATTGAGGTCTCGAGCACGACCCAGCCCTTATACCCAATGTCCGCCATCGCCGCGGCCACGGGTTCCATCGCCACTTCCCCCTCGCCGAGATAATGTGGCCCGTCCTTGAAATGAATCTGGCAGATCCGGCCGCCGAGTTCGCGGATTTCCGCGGGGACGTCGTAGTCCTTGTCCGTCGAATTGCGCACGTCATAATACACGCGCACGCTGTCGTGGCCGACCCGGTCCAGGACCATGAGGTTATCCTTCGCGGACAAATAGTTCTCGATCCCGAGGATGACGCCCTTCTCCCGCGCCCGTGGCGCGGCGTCTTTCAGCCGCTGGACCACCGCGTCCAGGGCGTCCCGTTTCAATTCCTTGCCCTCAAGCAGGTCGCCCCGGCCAAAAAACGCCAGAAGGATGACCTTCGCGCCGAGGTCTGCCGCCGCGTCGATCGTCTGTTCGAGCCACGCCGGGCCGCGCGGATCGCTCGCCAGCGGCGCGTCATTCAGCAAGCCCATCGCGATCGACGACACAATAACGCCGGTGGCCTGCGCCTGGACCTTGTATTGCTCCCGCAACGCGGGGTCGGCAATCGCCAGCGTGTCCGCCGGGTCGCCCGCGCTGATTTCGAGACCGTCCAGCCCCACGTTCTTCGCGATAACCAGTCCGCCCGGCCCGTATGCCTGCAACGACCAGTCGCACGCCGACAGGCGTATCCTTGGGGGAGCCGCCTGTCCCCAACCCATCCGCGACAACGCAAGCGCCGGCGCCAGACAGGCGGCGCTGCGAACCAGGAATTCACGACGTGAGGCGACCATAACCGTGTTCCTTGAGTTTGAGACTATCCTTGGTGGCATTCTGACAGTAGAAACGGCTTCCACACAAGAGTGACCAAGCCTAGGACGGCGCATTCTCTCCTTGACGTTCCTCAAGGAGTCGCTGCGCCATACGCGTGCGCACGATGGATGCGAGCGTATCCGACGGCTTGCGCGGGTCGGGCGCGTGCGCCAGGCCGGCCAGGTTGCGCACAATCTGGATGGGCGTCATGAGGAACCCCCAAGGCAGGCCCCACCATCCCAGCACCAGACTGAAAAGCGCGTCTCCCAGCTTGTTCTTCACGCCGCAGGATGGACAGCAGAGTTGCGGCCTGCTTTCCCATGAAGTCATCACAAGGGCCGACCAGACACGGTAGGAGACGTGCACGTCGACGGGGCCGGGTCCGTTGCATTGCGGGCAAGTACCCTGGTGAATTGCCTCGACTTCACCTTGAATCATCTCGTCGGGAATACGACCGGCCAGCCGCACCGCGACGCCGTTCTTCATGCATACGCCGTTACAGAACCGCAGGTCTCCGTCTCTTGCTCCGCCGAACAAAATCGTGGAATGACAGTACGCGCATTTCGCCATGGTGTGCCCCTCCGCAACGCAACGGTAGCGCGTTTCTGCATTCGCATGCAAGAAGCGCCGCCACATTGTGCTTCGCGCGGGGGTTGGCTACTATGTTGACGCGATTCGGGCAACGGCAAACCGTGATACGGCCCCGGACTTCCGGAGCGGCCGGCGTGTGCCCGAGAGACTGTTCAACCGAAGCAGATACAAAGGGAACCGCAGTATGCTGACGACTAGTTTGCTCTTTCTCGCCCTGACTGCATCGCCGTTCAATGCCGGCCTGCACAATTTCCCCATCGGTTTCTGGAACTATGCGCCCATCGAGGTGTTCGACGAGGAGAAGGTCCAGGAGTGGGCCGACGCGGGCATTACGCTGACGATGGGGCCCGAGTTCTCCGTCACGCCGGAGAATGTGGCGCGCATGAACCGCATACTCGACTGGGCATACGCGCGCGGCATCCGCGTCATCATTTGCGACCCGCGCACGCGCGCACGCAATCCGCTGCCCGAGGATTTCCAGAAGCAGGTGCGTGCCGCAATGGCCGATTTCGCGCTGCACCGGGGCACCTTCGGCTTCCACATCCTCGACGAACCGGACGTTGCCCTGTTTCAGCCTGTCTGTGACGCCGCGCGTATCGTCAAGCAGGCCGCGCCGAATCTGCACCCGTTTGTAAACCTGCTGCCGTGGCACCCGGGCGTGAATCCGCGCGTGGGATTCGACGACTGGCAGGCCTACCTGGACGCATTCGCGAAAACGTCCGGGGTTGCGTTCCTGTGCTACGACTGCTATTCGCAGATGAACCCGGAAAAGTCGGGCTGGCCGATGTATTTCAAGAACCTCAACGATTACCGCGAGGCCACGAAACGGAACGGCATCCCCTTCTGGAACACCATTCTCTCCGTGGGCCATTTCAACTACCGCTGCCCCTCCGAAGACGACATCCGCTGGCAGTTCAACACGTCGATCGCCTACGGCGCGCAGGGCATCCTCTACTTCTTCTTCTACATGCGCGCGCCGCACGACAACTACCGGCTTTCGCCCATTGACGAGTTTTGGGACAAGACACCCACGTTCGACTCGCTCAAGCGGGTCAATAGAGGGTTCATCAAGCGCTATGGCCGCTTGTTCCTGGACCTGGACTTCGTCAAGGCGATGCAATGGCCCGAGCCGGTGACCGGCTGCCTGCCCTTTGAGGCGGACGACGTGGTCCGCGAAGTCCGGGCGGAGGCCCAATGCCCGGTCATCGTGTCGCGGTTCAGCGACGCGCAGGGCCGCCCCTGGGTCGCGCTGGTCAATAACAGCACGACGGAAAACGCTTACGCCACGCTGGTGTTCAACGGGGCCAACACCAAGGTCTACCAGATGAACTGGAGCAATCAGGAGACGGAGGCGGGCTCGAGTCCCGCGGACGGCGGCGTGAGCGTATCGCACTGGCTCATGCCCGGGCAGATGGAGGTATATCGCGTCGCGCCGGCGCAGTGATACGGGAAGCGCCCTGACGGACAAGTCATCGGGCACGATGAGCGGAATTTCGCCCGCGCGCCCTTTCCTCTGACCGCTATCGATGGGGCGAAACGAAACAGGCGCAACGGCGTCGCTTGCTTCCTCTCCGTTCTATCCCTCGCGAATTTCGCGCTTCTCGTGATCGTAGATCATGCGCTTGCCGGCATCGTAGGCCATCATCGCCATGATTACCGCCACGGCATGCTGATAGCCCGCGTCGATTGAGGCGTTGGGCGTCTGGCGGCTGCGGATACACTGGAGCCAGTCGAGCACGTGGTCCGGCCGCTCGATGTTCTCGATGGCGGTCTTCTCCTTCACGGCCGGGTCTTTCGCATGCACGCCGTCGGGGAGCAGATAGGGATTGCTCCAGTCCTGGAGGTCCATGACGGCGGTGTCGCCGAAGATCTTGAACGAACTGCCGCTGTCATTGCCGAAATTGGTCGTATACTCGACCATGAAGCCTTCCGGATAGGTCCACAATGCCGTCACGTGGTCGGGGCACGTGAACTGATGCTGGTCTTTCCAGGTGTACGTGCCGCCGAGACAAACGGCGCTCGCCGGGAATTGCGCGCCGGTGATGTAATGGATCAGGTCGATGTAGTGGCTGCCGAAGCCGGGCACCGCGCCATCCGAGAAGTCCCGATAACCGTACCAGCCCGAATAGGTCACGGGGTGGAACGGCCGCATGGGCCGGTCCATCAGGAATTCCGCCCAGTCCAGGTCTTCTTCCTTCACGTCCTCCTTGATATAGGCGTACCAATAGGGCCGCCAGCCGTTTCGGTGCTGCTCGATGCGGCCAACCGTGCCGAGAACGCCGGTCTTGAACACTTCGCGCGCGCCGGTCATGCTGGGCATGCTGCGCAGTTGCGTGCCGACCTGCACGACCACGTTGTTCTCCTTCACGGCGTCGCACGCGCGTTTGAGGCTTTCAAGGTCCATCGACAGCGGCTTTTCGACGTAGACGTCCTTCTTCGCGCGCGCGGCGGCCTCAAGATGCGTCGTGTGCTGGTGGTCGCACGAGGCGATCATGACCGCGTCGATGTCGTCGAGGGCCACCACGTCGCGATAGGTACCGAACTGGCGCGCCTCGCGGCCGAACCAGTCCTTCGTCATAGCCGCTGCTTCTTCGCGCGCGATGCGCCACGGGTCGCACACGGCCGTGATCTCGACGTTCTGAGAATCGATGAAGGGACGCACACCGGTCATGTGGGCGCCGCGTCCGCGGCCGCCGCACCCGATGATGCCGATGGAGAGCCGGTCGTTGGCGCCGGCCACGCGGGCGTAGCTCGCGGCGGACAAGGACAGGGCCGCTGCCCCGGCCGTGGCGGTCTTCAGGAAATTGCGACGCGTTGTTTTCTCGGACATGTTCTGCACTCCTTCAGTGGGCCGAATCGCTTTTCTGGTTCGTCAAGGCTACTCCCGGGCCATGGGACGGCGCAAGCCGCCCGCCCGTGATTTGGGCGCACGGGTCACGCATCCACGGGCCACTCCTCGAGGTCATCCAGCGGGAAAATGGGCCGATGGATGCGCCGGTACGGAAAACTCCCGAGGTTGCTCGAACAGGGACCGGGGGTGTCAATCCAGTACATGGCTTTTGCGACCGGGTCGTAGGCGCGGCGGTGCGCTACGGCGGCTTTCACGCCGATGGCAAAGCAATCCTCGGGCGCTATGCCCTGACTCCGCAATTGGCCGAGGTCAAAGGGCGGTGTCTTTCGGCTTGTAAGCAGGATGCGCACGCCGCGATGCCGCACGACGGCGCACGGGCCCATATCGATCCAGGACCCAAACATCGAGGCCAGATGGCTCTGCTTGTCTTCGAGTTCAAAGCGCCCGTCCGTCAGGGACAGCAAATCAACCCGCACCGGCAGCGGGCCAGCGTCGAACCGGGAGCCACGACCGCCGATTTCGAGGTCGAGCCGCGCGCCTGGCGCGTGCAGATGCGCGACCGCCGCGGCGCGCGGGTCGTTAATCGCAATCGCCGCGTTGGAGATGCCGTTCTCAAGAAAGAACCGCAGCAACCCGGTGCCATCGCCCGGCGCGCCGCCGCCGATATTGTCCGACGGCTCCACAAGCACGACGGGGCCCTCGGTGTGCGTGCGCAAGCGCGACAGGGCTTCGGCGGGGGGCATATCGAGCACATTGCCGCATCTGCGCTTGCGAATCGCGATATCGCGCAATTCCGCCAGCGGCCCGCGGGCTTGGTCAGGGTCGCCCAGCGTGATGGCCGTGAAACACGCGCTCGTTTCGGGCGCGTCCGTGAACGCACAGCCGCTGCACACGTTCACGAAGAGGATATCCTGCTCTTCGCGTTCGGCGGCTCGCGCCCTTTCCTCCAGCGCGCGCATGGGGTCGTTCGCGGTGCCGGTCCCGGTGGCGGGCCACATGGCGGGCGCGCGCTCCCACACGGTCACGGGGCGTACTCCCGTGCGCATGACCCGCTCGAGCAGCGCCGCGGCGTCTTCGGCGGCCTGTTTCGCGTCCGTGTGCGGGTTCTCGCGATATGCGACCAGCCCGTCGCTGAGCCGCGCCATGCGCTCCGTGAAGTTCGCGTGCAAGTCCAGCACGCCGCAGACCGGCAGCCGCGCCGCGCTGGGCAGCGCGCGTATGCGCTCCAGGATTTCGCCCTCCACATCCGTGAACGACTCTGACGCCATCGCGCCGTGAAGCACAAGGAAAACGCCGTCCAACCCGGCCGGGGGATGATCGGCCAGCGCATCTGCCACCGCGCTCCAGAAGTGCTCGACGACCGCGTCGGCGACCGTGCCGCCCGGCATGGCGCGCATGTCGATGACGGGCGCGAGCTCCCAGCCGAAGCGCTGCGCGGCGTCCAGCGCGCCGCCCAGGGGCGAACTGTCGCCCGCCGAGTCCAGTAGTTCTTCGCCGTGCGCGGTCTGGAAAGCATCCAACCCCGTGACTTCATCCAGAAACGTATGCGTCTCATGATAAAGCCCGGCCAGCAATACCCGTTTTGTCTTGTTCATGAGAGTTCCTCGGAAATGCCTGACAAACCATACCGATTTGCGCGGTCTCCGCGCAAAGCGGCGCGGGGGGATGCGTGCGTATCTCCCGTTTCGAGGGCGGCCGGAGCTCCGGGAGTCTTGCGAGGCGTGTCCTGACGCCGAGACCGTCTGCCTCTACTGCACCGGCACGAAGCGGGCGCGCACGGCATCGCGCAATTGCCGTGCCAGCACCTTGCGGTCTTCCCCGAAGAGGGGCGCCTCGCCGAAATGCACCACCGTGGTGAACCCGCGGCACGCGAGCACGCGCCACAGGTGCCGGGAGAAGGGGATCGGCTGCCACCAGTTCACGACCTGCCACGCGGGCGTGGCGCCGGGCAGGCTTTTGTACGTGATGGTCGCGTAATGGACCGGGATGTGATTGGCTATGGCCGGCTGGATCAAAGCCGATTTGAAGGGCTCGACGTCGATGCCGCGCGAGATGCGGCTTTCCGCGAACACGCCGACGCAGTCGTCGAGCGACAGGGCATGGTGAATGAGTTCATTCACGCGCATCGTATCGCGCTTGTCGGTGCGGTCGATGAACATTACGTGGATGGACCGGAAGAGGAACCCGATGACAGGCCAGGAGGCGACGTCGCCGCGCGCGACGAAAATGCAACCCGTACACCGAACCAGCATGAGCACGTCCAGATAGCTGATGTGATTCGCGACGATAAAGAAAGGGCGTTTGGGCACGGGCCCGTGCATTTCCACGCGGATGCCCCAGGCGAACGCAATGCCGGCGGCCCAGCCGCGGAGCATGACGCGGCGAAGGGCGCGGCGGCGTCTTTCAGGATACTTGGTGACCGGCCAGAGGACGCCGTAGGCCACCGCGAAAGACGTCGTCCACACGACCAGGAACGCATAACGATACAGCGCCCGCAAGAATCCCATGTCCGGTTCTCGCCTTTTCCGTTTTTGTCCGCGACAAATCACGCCGCGCCATGTCGCGCCGTGCGGGACGTCATTGCTCGGGCACCGTGACAGAACGGACGACGCGCGTCTCATTCCCGGCATTGTCGGTGACTCGAATCACGACTTCCTGTTCGCCCGCGGGCAGGTCCTCATCCTGTTCCCAGGAGATGCGCTCATGTTCAGGGTCAAATGCGGTGAGCAGCCAGTGATCGCCGCAAGAAACCTCGTAGTCCCTGATGCCGCTTCCCCGGTCGCTGATGGCTGCCTTGATTTCCGGGCGGCGCGAGGCCGGTGTGGCGCCGTCAGACGGAGCAACATCGCTGACAGCGGGCGGTGTCGTGTCCTCGAGAAAGCCAAACAGCCCGAGACGGCGCGTGCTGAACGTCGCGCGCCCGTTCGCCAGTTCGCCGCCCTCCCGCGACCACGAATTGCCCGACGCTCGATACACGGCGCTCTTGCCCGCGTTCAGCCCTTCCGGCAGCGGCAGGCTGATGCGGACCGGCGCGTCAATGGGCATTTCCTCAGGCCAACACCGGTAAACGGGCCCGGCGCGCCGCAAGCCCGCCGCCTTCGGACCGGCGTTCTCCATGCGCTCCACCCCTACGAAAAGCACGCCGTAAGCCGACCCCGATGCCGCGCTCACGGCCGCTTCGCCCAAGCCAACAGTGGCGCCCGCACCGCGCACGAAAGCGGCGAAGGTCTTCGCGAACGGCTTGGCGAGCCGGGGGTGGGTGACGCGAAGCGTATTGCGTCCCGATGCCGTGGGATTGTAGCTGGCCCGGAACCGGCGCTCGCTCACGCGCAGGAACGGGACTGGCACGATATTCTCGTCGCTTTCGACGAGGCCCTCGGGCGCTTCCGGCTCGTTTGCCGTGAAGTCAGCCGTAATGACCAAGTACTCGCCCAGGCATTCGGCCCCTACTTCGCCCTTCCCCTGCGCGACGGCGGATGCCTTTACTGGCGGCGCCGCGGGCGCGGCATACTCGATGGGAATGGTGAGCGCCACTTTGTTCTCGTGGAAATCGGTCATCTCGACGACCACTTCCGTCTTGCCCTGCGGGACTTCCCACCAGCCCGCCCCTCTCGTATGCGCGTACAACTCCGAATCGTTGCCGGTCCAGCGCCAGAGCAACTGGAAATGCCCCTCTTTCAAGAAGAAGGGGTGAAAAGCAACAACGCCGTCGCCGGTGTTGTCGTAGGAGTACGCATCGCATTGGACGCGGAAGATTTCCTGCTCGCCCGCGCGGGCCACGAGCGTGTACGGCCCCAGTTTGTAGGCGCCGCCACTGCCCGGGTCGACGCCATTGACGGCGAAACCAATCCGGCCTGAGGCGCGGACAGGCGCGCAAGTGTACTGACCCGTCCCGGCGGCGCGCACGTCGAGCACTACCGGGACGATGTCCTGATTGACACGCGAATCCGGCCCGTCGGGCGCCACGAGCATCTGCTTTATGATGGGGCGGTCCCCATCGGGCCACGTGATGCCGTAGAGCCGCGGATTAACGGGCCATTCCC
Organism: Candidatus Hydrogenedentota bacterium; assembly: GCA_018005585.1. Taxonomy (NCBI): domain Bacteria; kingdom Pseudomonadati; phylum Candidatus Hydrogenedentota; species Candidatus Hydrogenedentota bacterium. The sequence goes on from JAGMZX010000099.1 coordinate 14,477, forward strand.
GGTTGTCCCGGAGTTCATAGTGCAGGTGCGGCGCGCCTGTGCCGGTCTGGCCGCTCTTGGCGACCAGCTGCCCCTTTTGAACACGGAACAAGCCGGGCTCCACCTGCAGGTCGACAGTGTAGCTCTTTGCCCGGTGTTGGGCGCGCCGTACGTAGTCGCGCAGTTCCGGCGAGAAATCGTCCAGATGTCCGTATACGGCGGTCAGGCCGGTCTCGAGTTGCAGATATACGGCCTTCCCGTAGCCGAAGGGCGAGCAACGCAGGCGTGACACATAACCGTTCGCCGCGGCATATACCGGCCGGCCCAAGCCGCCCGTCCGCAAGTCGATTCCGGCATGGAAACGGCCCGGCCGGTACTCCGCGAAACTGCTGGTCAGTTCCGGGGGCAGGTCCAAGGGCCAGCGATACGGCGTTTCATCGGCGCACAAGACAAGACACACGCTGCAACATAGGACGGAAAAGGCCATGATCGCCCCTATTTTTTGTCTTCTTCGCTTTCGGGCAGGGTTGCGAGAGTCTGTTCCAGGTGGAGGAACACCTTGACTTGCGCGGGGTCGCTCATGATGGGCTGACACCAAGAGGCTACGGCCAACTCCGCCTTGGTTTGCCCAAGCGCTGTTTCGATGCGCGGCCGCGCCTCTTCCAGCGACACCTGTGTGCCGCCCTTGCTTTCGATAAACTGGACGACGTGCAGCCCGTACTCGCTCTGAATTACGCCGCTGATGCCGCCCGGTTTCATGCCCTTGACTGCCTCGGCGTAGAAAGACGGGAGCTTCTCCGCGGGCACATCGCCCATGTCGCCGCCCCGTTGCGCATCCGGCGCTTGCGACACGGCGCGCGCGACGGCCTCAAAGTTTTCGCCCGCGCGCACGCGGGCCAGCGCCTTCTCGATTTCCGCCCGCGCGGCGGCCCACTGTTCCGGCGTGGCGTTCTGCGGGTTCGGTTTCGGGCGGATGAAGATCTGTCGCAGGTGAACGGAGTCGGGCCGCTGGAACAATTCCGGGTGCTCGGAACGAAACTCCTCTATTTCCTTGTCCGTTACCGTGATATTCTGTTCCTTGGCAATTTGGTCGAACGCTGCGTCTATCAGCAGGGAGCGGCGCACGGCGTCGCGAATCTGGTCCAGCGGCTGGCCCGTTATTTTGACGATGTCGTCATCCGTGATGGGCTGGCCATCCTTGCGCTCGAAACGCTGGCGCAACACGGAGAGGTCATGCTCGTACGCTTCCTGGACTTTCTGGTCGGGAACCGTGAGCTTGCGCTTGACCGCTTCCTGGTAGAGGATTTCGCGCTGCACCATCTTGGCCAGGCAGGCGAGCGCGATCTTCACGCGGTCGCTGTCCGCGAATTCCGTGCGTTCAGTCATCTGGGCCAGCGTGATCAACTCGTTCTCATAGTAGGCGAGATACGCGTCGCGTTCGATGGGTGTGCCGCGCACGATCGCGACCGGGCCGTCCGGCACGGACCGCTGGACGATGTCCATGCTGGCGAGGTCAGGCGCCTGGCCGAACGCCGCGGCTGATGCCCACACCGCAAGACAGGCCGCCCAAGCGCGCCGCAACAACAAATTCTTGAACATGAACGACCTCCCTCGGCTTATTCCTGCGCCGCTTTGCGCTCCGCGGCGTCATTCTTTTGCGCAGCCTCGGCCTTGAGACGCGCCAGGTTTCGCGCCCGTTGCTCCTTGCGCACCAGCGCCGCGAGCAGATAGGCGCAGACGCCCGCAACGCCATAACCGGCGACAAACGCGATGAGCACGCCCAGAATGACAGCGGGTTGCACCAGGACGGGATCCGGCCACTGTCGATACGCGGCATAGGCGAGAACGGCAGTTGCCGTCGCGGCCCCGCACAAGAGGCCCCACACGTGGGGGTCCTTCCTGAACCGCTTATGTTTCCGCCTGCGCCCGGTTCCCGGACCATCGGCTGGGTTTCGCATCGTCTCTGCCACCTGGAAATGCTATCACAGCCGGACCCGCTGGCCAAAATCCTGAGACAACACGTGGCACGGACATCTTCCTCGTGCGGGGGGCATGGTGCCGCAAGAGCATGAGCAGGATGCTCTTGCCACGGCACGGGCATCTTGCCCGTGGTTTTCAAGCGCCCAAAACCTGCTCGCGTGACCAGTTGTCGCGAAAGGCATGCCGAAACACGGCAAAGCCTTCTGCGCCGGCGTGCACTTCCGTAAACGCCCCGCGCGTCCCGTCATGGCGGCAGTCCAGGAAGAAAGCGGGCGTAGTCACGTGACATAGCGTGGCGTGCAACGTGTCACTGGCGCAGCTGAAGCGGTGCACGTGCCCCGCCAGATAGAGGATGGGCCGCCCCGCGCGGCCCAGGACGTTCCGCAACGTATCGGCGTTGCGCAGGCGCCGGCCCCAGGTGCTGGCGTAGCCGTCCGTCTGATGCAGGCATGGATAATGGCCCGCCACAATCACCGGCCCTTCGGGCGCGGCCTCGATTAAGGCCGCCGTGCGGGCGACTTCGTCTTCGGTTATGCGGCCCCGGGCGCTCAGGAAGTTCGGGCACACGGTTGGAACCAGCACCAGCGGCGTGCCGCCCGGCAGCGGCACGGACGCAGGCAGTCCCTCCTTCGGCAGGAAATCGCCAAGATACCGCTCGAAACGCCGTTTGCGGGCGGCTTCATACGTGTATACGTCGTGATTTCCGGGAATGGCCCAGACGCGCAGGCCGCGGCGGGCGAGTCCCTCGACGAAACGCTTTGCCAGCTCGAATTCGCGGTCGGTTGCGGTCGAGGTGAAGTCGCCCGTGAGCACCGCCGTTGCGGCGCCCGTGGCCGCTACGGTGTCCGCGAAGGATTCGGCCCGGTCCATGGGGAATTCGCGGGCGCGACGCAGGACCACGTTCGCGTTCCCGAGGAACCGCTTGTTCAGCAGCCGGAGCGGGTTGCACACGATCTCCCAGAAATGGAGGTCGGCGATATGGGCCAGCTTATCGACACGTGGCGCGGTCACGGGAGCCAATCCGCCAGCGTTTCCGGGCCGGGCAGCGCGTCGGCCACTTTCGCGCCGGCAAGTTCCGGCGCGCCTTGGGGGCGAACCACGTACAAGTGGCGATTCCCGGCGAGCACGGCGGCGGTGCGGACATCGCCCACGGCGCGAATGCACGGGATGTAGAACCGGTCCACCCAGGCTTGGTCGTCTTCGGCGTCGAAACCGCTCAAGTCGGCGACCGTCGCACCCACGGAGAGGTCACTGGCGCTGGCGAACAGGCACCAGACGCCGCCGTCGCCGAGCCCAATGAGGTGCACAGTACCTGAAAGGTCTCTGCGTGCTTGCAGAAAAGCGGTTGCCGTCAGCACGTCCTGGACACGGCAGCCCGTGTCCGTCGGCTGAAACGTATCCATGAACCGGCCTATTTGCACCCGTTCCGTGCGCGCCACGGGCGCATGATGCTCGCCGATGAGGAACGTGTCGATACAGAGCACCGCATAGCCGCGGGCGATCAAGGCGCGCACGAGCGGACCCGGCCCGCCGCGGGCAAGGTCCGCGAGCGCGGCTTTGCCTTCCCCGTGCACCAGCAGCACAGCGTCCTGCGGCTCCGTGTCGTAGCCGCGGTACAGGATGGCCGGGATGGCGTCGTCCACGCATCGCCGCCGGATGACCCACCGTTCGACGGCGTAGCCTTCTCGCTCAACAAGGCCCGTGCGCTCCGAGTCGAGTGCGTTCGGTTCCGGCTTGTGCGCAGCCAGCATGTCGGAGAATAGCCTGCCGTATTTCGACCTGAAGTAGGCGAATGCCTGCTCATCGGCGGATTCGGGCAGTTCGGCATCCCATTTCGCGCGCGTTGCCGCAATGATCTGCTCGCGAAGTTCGTCGTCCGCGGGCAACCCGTCCGGGAGCGTGCCGTCGGGGAAGACGCGCAGCGTGTCATCCGGCTCGACCGTAAACTCCGGCTCGGTATAGGTCTCCCATTGGTCGCCGCCAAGCAACCATTTGCCGAAGAACCGGTACATTGCCTCGCGGCTCGCCTTGTTGTAGTTGTGGCCCGCGTCGATATGGACATTCTGGACGCGGTCTTCGGCGCCGTAGAGACTATAGATGCCGCGGATGGCCGGATACTCGACGCGCGGCGTCTCGCGGGTCCAATCGCCGGTTGCGGAAACCATTAGCAGCGGCCGCGGCGCCATCATCGCGCCGATTTCCATATTTGAATGCTCCATGCGGATTATAGGCGCGTTCTCGCAGAGGCAGCCGCCTTGCATGGTCGAAGAAATCATGTTCACGGGCGCGGCGACCTTGATGCGCGGTTCAACCGCCATGAGAGCGAAGGTTTGCGTGCCGCCGCCGGACGCGCCCGTGCAGCCGATGCGGTCCTTATCGACTTCAGGCAATTCGCTTATGAAATCGACGGCGCGGATGCTGGACCACAACTGCATCGCGAACGGGTGCAGCCCCCAGAGTTTCTCGCGTGGCCCGCCCCAGTTGTGTTTGAACTGGAGACTGTCGTTGTAACCTATCATGTCGTAGCTGAACACGACGAAGCCCATGCGCGCGAGCGTGATGCACCGGCCCGGCACCGAACCGCGCTCGCCGTCTTCGAGCCGGCCCTTCTCCCAGTGGCCGTGCGGGCATACCACCGCCGGGAAGGGGCCATTGCCAACCGGGCGATAGAGGTTCCCCGTCACGAGGAAGCCGGGCCGGGCCTCGAAGCATGCCTTCTCGACTGAGTAATCGTCGTGCTGCGTGCGCTCGAACAGGCGTGCGTTCAGCGGTGTCCGTTCCGGCATGGGGACCAGCCCGCACGCCAGCAGGATGCGGCTGCGCAGCACGTCCGCCGAATCTTCCCAGTCGCTGGTGCTGCCGTAGAAAGGCATGGTGAACACGGTGTCCGTGTGGCGGGCTGCCAGCGCGCGCCGGTCGCGCACCGCTTTCGGCTGGTCGTAGACCCGGATGTCCGCGATTGCGTCTTTGGGCCGCAAGTCGGCATTGGTTGTGAGGATAGCCGCCACGACGCCTTCGCCGAATTGCACGGCGAGCGGCCCCGCTTCCAGGGGTATGGAGCCGGCCTGCACCCACACCCACTCGTCTTTTGCCTCACCCTGTGGCGGTGCTTCCAGGCGCTGGCCGTTGATTTCGACCGACGCAGCCCGCTCCGCGCGTGCCCATGCGTGAACCACATAGGTGTCGGCTCGCGGCGTGTTCACGGGCGCGCCATCTGCGATGTCGCGGGCGTTGATCCACAAGACGACCGGGTCCCCGGCAGTCAGCACCACGGAAGCAATTGCCATCATCCACATGCCCGGTGACCTCCATTTCCGATTGTGAGCAAGAGCATACTCCTTATACAAAAGGCGATAAAGGGAATTCCCGTGCGCCGGGTCCGCATGTCGTGAGAGAGACCCGCCCGAGGCGGCTGCCCCGGCTCGAAGTCCTCCCTGTCTGAGAGACTTGCATTCCATTGCGATACGTGTCATAAAGACGGGACTGGCAAGAGCTGGGGCCGGCCGTCATGCTGCAGACCGGCCTTGGTGGTGATTGCAGGACAAATCAGGGGAATGGCATCAGATGAATACGTTGAATCGCAAACTTGTCTTGGCGTGCATTGGTGTTCTTGTTGGAATGGGACTGCCGGCGGGCGCGGAGGATCTCGGCGTCGATTTCTGTGCAGCCTTTGCGTCGGTCCAAGCGAGTACCTATTTGCGCACGTCGCTGGGGGAGGCCTTTGAACCGATTCTGGACCGGATGGCGCCGGAAACGGCCGATCTGAACGGCTTTTTCTACGTCAATACGGGCACTTCGCCCGCGTTATACACCTTTAACAGCAACGGCATCCCCGAAGCTGCCAATGAATTCGGGGTCATGCAGGAAATCTTGAACAACGCGGCGGCCTATCCGCCCGGCGGGCCCAGTGTTGTGGACCATGATACGTTGCGCGCGGCCTGGGACGCCAACCTTGCCCAGTTGCAGACGGACCTCGGCGCGACCATGGCGTCGGTATTCGAGACGGAAGCGCCCGGCTTCAAGGAAATCCTTGTCGCGTATCTAACCTTGGGCAACGGTGGATTTACACCGGTCTCTCTGCCCTCGCCGGAAAGCCCCGACACGCCCATCAGCATGGTGGGAAGCGGGTCGTTCGGTCTGGCGGCCGGTCTCGTGAAGCTCATGGATGCCCTGCTGCGCGCTGACGGCCAGGATGGCTTTGACAATCCGGACCTCTCCGCGGCCGCATACGCGGTGCTCACGGAATTGCGCGGCAGCGGCGACGTGGACGACGACGGATTCTCCAATCTGTGTGAGTACTTGAACTATACGCGGGAGAATTGCCCCGCTGCAGAAGGTGAAGGCGAAGGTGAGGGCGAAGGCGAAGGCGAAGGCGAAGGCGAAAAGACCTTGAGATTTCTCGAAGCGGTCTTCGATGCAGCAGTGATGCCCGCAAGCTGTCCCAACGAGATCGAATGCGACTCGACGTTGAATGGCGGCAATGTGGTACCGCCTTCCGGCAGCAGCGCCACGGGCTCCGCCGTTCTTACCATCGATACGGTGAGCCTCTTCTACACCGTCGATATTACGCATGACGTGGCAAACCCGACTGCCGCGGTTATCCGGCAGGGCGCCGCGGGCGTGAACGGGGATATCGTCGTGGATCTCGGCGGCGTGGCGAGTCCCATCCACTATGAACTTACCGACGCGGACGTGCTTGCCGTCGCGAGTGCGGGTAACGATCTGTATTTCCAGATTGACAGTACGGAGCATCCAGACGGCGATATCCGCGGCCAGATCGTCTGTAATCCAAGCGAGGGCGAGGGGGAAGGAGAGGGCGAAGGCGAAGGCGAAGGCGAAGGGGAAGGCGAAGGCGAGGGAGAAGGCGAGGGAGAAGGGGAAGGGGAGGGTGAAGGGGAAGGAGAGGGTAGTGGCCTTGAATTGCTCTGCTCCGTCGCGCTTGACGGCGCCTCCGTCGTCCCGCCCGTTACGACGGAAGCCTCAGGAACCGTGACTTTCGAGTGGGACCCCTCCGTGCAGTACGTGCTGGTCACCGTGATGCACAACGTGGCTGACCCGGCGACGGTTTATCTTCATGAGGGAGCGCCGGGCGCTACGGGACCCGCCGTGCTGAATCTTGGAGGACCGCAAGCACCAATTTATGTGCCGCTCTCGCTTGAACAATACGAGGCTTTTGGCACCGCCCATTACATTCAAGTGGCGAGCACGTCGCATCCCGACGGCGAAATTCGCGGTGATCTGGCCTGCGTATCATCGGAAGGCGAGGGCGAAGGCGAGGGTGAGGGCGAAGGCGAAGGTGAAGGTGAAGGTGAAGGTGAAGGTGAAGGTGAAGGTGAAGGCGAGGGTGAGGGTGAGGGTGAAGG
>JAGMZX010000100.1 GCA_018005585.1 Candidatus Hydrogenedentota bacterium
GTCCTGGGTTCCCGCTTGCGCGGGAATGACGGTGGGGGCGTTGTGTCCTGGGTTCCCGCTTGCGCGGGAATGACGGTGGGGGCGTTGTGTCCTGGGTTCCCGCTGGCGCGGGAATGACGGCGGGGGCGTTGTGTCCTGGGTTCCCGCTTGCGCGGGAATGACGGTGGGGGCGTTGTGTCCTGGGTTCCCGCTTGCGCGGGAATGACGGCGGGGAGCGTTGTGTCCTGGGTACCCGCTTGCGCGGGAATGACGGCGGGGGCGCCCGACAGGATGCGCGTCATGTCCTCGCCCGGCAACCCGCGCCAGACCTCGACATGCTGGACAAAATTGGGGACAGTCCCGTCTCGCCCGCCTTCGCTGAAGCTCGGGAGGACAGACTCGAAGACTCGCTCGCTTGGGACAGTCCCCGACTTTGTCACCGTACGGCCCCAATCGTCATAACTAAACGGCGTATGCAGTCCGTTTTCCGTCATCTTCGTCAACTCGTTCCCGCTATTATACCCGAACGCCGACGCAGACGGATCACCCTGAAACAGGTGGCTGTAGCCTATTTTCCACTGGATCAGAACGGGATATCTGCCTCCTCGAAAGCTTCCGCGTTGTCGAGGGCTTCATCGAGGAAATCGTCTCCCGGATCCGCCGAAGAGAAGAACGCATCAACGACGGAACAATCGACCGTCAGCAGCCAATTCTTGATAAGTTCATGCGCCGACACCGACACGGCCGCGTTTGACGCGCGGCGGCAGTCGATCACGCGCCAGCGGCGATCGTAACGGTCTCCCAGCGCGCCCACGAGCAGCGTCGCGCGCTCCTCCGGCAGCATGACGCGGTAGGCGTAGGCCCGGCCGGCCAGGATGTCCTCGGTGTAGGTGGCAATGCAGTGGGCCTGCGCGCGGCCTTCGTCCGCCAACTCACGTAGCGTGCGAATCGGCTGGAATTCGCACGTGGGCGGCAGCGGCGGCTCGGGAAACTGTGCGTCCGTGCAGCCGAATTGCCGCATCCATTCGTATTCCTGCGCCAATTCTTCGAGGCGCGCGCTCAGTTGCGCCGCGCTGTGGAATCGGACGCGCGACGCGTCGCGTCTCAGGCGCTTGGCCATTCGCAAGTAGCGCAGCATCCGCTTCGCCAGACGCGCTTCCCGGTCTTCGCGCTTGCTCGACGCCGCTTCCGCAAGCAGCCGGGGCGTGGCATGGGGCATGAGACGCGGGTCCGACACGATGCGCACAACGCCGCGATTGACCCGAGGCACATGGCTCAACGCGTGCAGACATTCGGGGCGGCTCATGGCGTCGCGCAGGTACAAGAGCAGTTCTACCGTGCACACGCGCGCCGGAACCTTTCGCAGTATACGCACGGTTTGCTCGGTCGCAACCGGGAAACGCAGCCACCGCAGTTGGTCCCGTTGACGCTTCCGCAGGAGCGCCCGCACGCTCCGCAGCGGCCACGACACGCGCGGACCGAAGACCCAGCTATTCGCCAGCATGAACGCCAACGCGGGCGTCGCATCGAGCAGGTCCAGCGCTCCCGGACAGCGCGCGCAGAAGGACAACAGCGCGAACTGGCGTTCCGGAAAGGCGCGCACCGCCGCGCGTACCGCCGGCGGGATGTCCCGCATCGCGGTGCGCCATGCTTCGAGTTCGCGCGCGGCCCGCAGCGCCGCCCGAACGGCATAGGGCAACGAAAAACCGGGAAAATAGAGTTGCCCAGCGTAAAGATCGCTGCTTTCACGCAGACAGCGCGCTTCCGCCGCGCGGCTTTTCCGCTCGGGTTCCCGCAGATTGAGATCGATCTCCGGTCGGCAGGGACGCCACTGTGGCTGCGACGCGCTCTTGCGCCACGCCGCCGGCCGCGGCCACAATCGCATGACCGTCACGCAGTCTTTGTCAAAGACGAGCAGGCGGTCACGCTTCCATACGACGCCCGGGGTAAACGGTTGACAATTCGCAGACAAACAACACGCCTCCCATCGCTTCTCGCTGATAATGTCGACCCAAGGCATGCGCACCTTTCAAGGGGGGCGTAAGGGGGGCGTGCTGCGCCCGCGCGCATCAGGCGGCGTAGCTGCAGGCGAAGGCCTTCTCGATATCCAGGCGGGGCGAGGCCACGACGCGCACGCGCTTGCGGGCATGATGGGAAATGGCCGCGATGGCGCGGCGGTCCAGCGGGTCGGCCATGGCTACGACGACTTCGCGTTCGGTGGCGAACAACGGCACGCAGTGGTACTCGCGCGCGGCATATTCGGGAACGAGTTGACCGGGGAACTTGGCAACGTTGTCCGGGTGCAGGCGCAAGTAGGGGACACCCTGCTGGCGCGCCACGGCCTGCAGCACGCGGTCCTCGGTCACGGCCCCTTGCTCGACCAGGAGTTCCCCAAGGCGCTGGGGCAGTTGCCTGGCTTGAGCGATGAGCGCCTTGCCAAGCTGCGCCTTGGTGATCGCGCCCATGCGGCAGAGGATGTCGCCGAGCCACGGCTTGCGGCGGGGCGGATGTAAGAGGCGCAAGGGCGGCCGTTCCGGCGCGGCGTTGCCGAGGTGCAGCCGCAGAATGTCAATCTGCCGCTGCAACCCATCCAAGGCTGCCCGCAACTGCACGACCTCGTCGCGGAGTTGCGCATGATGCTGGACGGCAGTGAGCAGTTCGCCGCGCAGCGCGGCAGCGGCGTTTTCCGCCTCGGTCCAGCGCGCGGCGAGCGCGCACTGCGCGCGCCGCGCCTCGCCTATCTGGGCACGGGCGGCGTCCCGTTCGGCGATGGTGCGGTCCAACCGCGCGAGAACGGCGTCGCGCTGCGCCGTCACGCGCTCCACTTGCTGGTACAGCCGGTGAATCACTTTCCTGGCTTGAAGGGCGTGGGCTTCCGCGCGGGCGCGCGCGGCGCGCAGCGCGGCAATCTCGTTCGTCTGCCGGACATGCTCCCCGCGCGCCGCTTCCAGGCGTTCCTGCAGGGCGGCAATCCGCGCGATTCCCTGCTCGTTCTGCCCGACCAGCGCGTCCATCTCGAAGCGCGCGCGCACGAGTTCCTCTTCCGTGGTGCGCAACCGGTGTTCCAGGCGCTCGGCGAGCGCGTCCGCGCGCGCCTTTTCTCCCGCGAGCCGGTCCATGGCCGCGGCCGTCTCCGGGGAGCACGCGCGCGAATGCGCCTGCTGCCGCACAGTAGCGCGCAATGTCTCGAACCTGCTTCGGAGCGCGGCGTGCTGTTGCCGCGCCCGGTTCAGCGCAATCTCGAATTCACGCGCGATCCCGCGGGCGGCCGCGGCCTCGGCCTCCGCGATCCGCCGCCGCTCCCATGCCGCGTCGAGTTGCCGGGCCAATCCCGCGTAGAGCCGTTCCGCGGCGGTCAGTTGCTCACGGCTCGAAGCGACATCTCCGAGCAGGTCCCAGAGCCGCGCGACGAGAACGTCCGTTTCTTCCCGCTGCCGTGCGTTTTCCGCGCGCAGTTGGTGAGCGTCCTGGGCGATGCGGACGGCGCGGCCCACGGCGGCGTCTTTCGCCGCTTCCATGACCCGGGCGCGCTCCGCCACAAGCACCGATACCGCGGTGACATCCTGACCGGCTGAAGTCAGCTCGGGCAAGGCGGCCGCAAGACTGCTGTAGCGCCCGAGCGTCTCGCGCAGACGCAGCAACTCCGCGTAGAGCGCGTGCAACTGGCGCTGATTGACGCGCCGTTCCGCCCGCGCGGCCTCATTTGCCCGCAGCAGCGCCGCGGCAAGCGCACGGTCCTCCCGGGCCTGCTGCCGCGCCTCCTCTTCCGCGACGGCCGCGGCGGCGGTACGCGCCCGCATGTGCGCGAGAAGACGGTGGAGGCGCGCCACCTCGCGCGCCAGCCCCGCGGGCGCGACAGCACCTTGCGCCGGGCTTGCCGGCAGCGTCTGAGGCGGAACCGGCATGGGCACAACCCGGCCCCGGGCGAGAAGGGTTCGCAAACCCGGTGTAAGGTTTTCCAAACGTTCGGGGGGCACCGCCGACGCGGCCACGACCGGATGGCCCCTGTCGGTGAATGCGCGCACCAACGCTTCCAGCGTATCCGCTTCGCCGTTGAACCGTTCCAGCGCGTCCACCAGCAGTACCGCGCGCCGCGCGCCGGGTCCCGGCGCCGGGTTCGCGGACAATTCCCGTAGTTCCGGGGGAAAATGAGACGGCGACACGCACGCGACCGCGCTCCCTGCGCCTTCACGCAGGTAGCGCGCAAGACAACGCAGCAAATGGGTCTTGCCTGCCCCGGACCCGCCCACGAGCACGACCGGAGCAGGGCTGCGCTCACGCAGCTCGGCGATTTCCCTGCATGCGGCCACGGCGGCGCGGTTGTGCTCCGTCACAAGGAAACGTGTCCACTCCTGACCCAAGGTCTGTACATGCTCCTCCCGGGTCCGAGCACGAGGGCTGACACAGGCCCGCCATCGATGCCCGCGCATCCCGAGCGCAATGCGGCGCGCTCCCTGGGGAAGTATGAAAGCCGCGCCAAGGCGCACCGCTTGTCAAGTAACATCCTGAGCATACAAAATATTGGGTGTAAAGTCAATATTACCCACAATCGCTAGTGATAATGATTCGCGAAAAGCGAATTACTACTCTTACTTATAAAAAAATGAAAATTGCCATGAACAGAATGCCTGTAAATCGAATACTTCCGCTGAAGGACTGCGTACGGAAAGGCAAAGATGCCAATGGAAGACTCTCCTCCGGGATAGACCGGAATGGAGAATAAACCTTCAGATGTGGGAGCGCGGTTCAGGCAAGCGCGCGGGCGGTCACGTCGTAGACATCGGCGGCAGTAACCACCACGTCGACGAATTCGCCCGCGCGCAATGGAGCGGAGGCATGCACGTAGACACAGCCATCGATTTCCGGTGCCTCTCCCGGGGACCGCCCGGCCCACAGTCCCCGGCCGTCGTCGAAGCGTTCGATAAGCACTCTAGTGCGCTGCCCGATGCGTTCGCGGTTGTGGAGGGCCGTGATTTCGGCCTGCAGTTCGAGCACGGCGTCTTTGCGGCGCGCACGGGTCGTTTCGCGGGTCTGGCGGGGCATTGCGGCGGCGGGCGTATCCTCTTCGGGCGAATAGGCGAATACGCCGAGCCAGTGGAAGGCGAGTTCGCCGAGCCCTTCGAGCATGCGTTTGTGCGCGCGGTCCGTTTCGCCGGGGAAGCCGGTAATCATGGTTGTGCGCAACACGATACCGGCGACGGCGTCGCGCAAGCGCCGCACCAGTTCGAACGTGTTCACTTCGCGATGGGGCCGCTTCATCAACCGCAACATGCCGGGGTCAAGATGCTGTAGAGGCATGTCCAGATAGGGAACAATTTTCGGGCAATCGGCGAGCGCTTGCAGGAATTCATCCGTCACGCCGCCGGGGTAGCAGTACAGACAACGGATCCAGAAGTCGCCGTCGAGCGCGGCAAGGTCGCGCAGCAGCGCGGGCAGCCGGTATTCCGCGGCGAGGTCGCGCCCATAGGCGGTCAAGTCCTGTGCGATGAGGTTGATTTCCCGCACACCTTGGCGCACAAGTTCCTGCGCCTCGCGCAACAGCAGGCCGCGATCGACGGAGCGGAGCTTGCCCTTCATGAGCGGAATGGAACAGAAGGTGCAGCCATGATTGCAGCCGTCCGAGATTTTCAGGAATGCGTGCGGCGCGCCGCCGAGACGCTTTCGGCGCATGAAGGGATAGATGGTGACGGCGGGCGCCTCGTGAACGTCCTTGCGCGAAGCTGCTGCTTCCCCACGGACCATGTCTACCATCTCGCGGAACTGCCCCACGCCAACGATGCCGTCGATCTCGGGAATTTCCGCGAGCAGGTCGCCCGCGTAACGCTGGGCCAGGCAGCCCATGACATACAGGCGCGGCGCGCCGGTATTGCGCCTGCGCTGCGCCCAATCGACCAGCGCCTGGACGGACTGCCGTTTGGCGTCGGCGATGAACCCGCAAGTGGTGACGACCACGGCGTCAAGCGCGTCATCGCCTTCGGGGTCCGGTTCCAGGTGCAGGGCGCAGCCGGCATCCTCGAGCATGGCGGCCAGGTATTCCGTGTCCACCGAGTTCTTATCGCAGCCCAGCGTAACGAGGCCCACGCGCATGACGGCACTCCAGAAGGCACATTTCAGCTTCACGTCCGGGACGGAGCGGGATGCGCCCCGCATCTATTCCAGCGTGAGGCGCCGACGGCTCCTTATGATGCCATTACATAGGGCACTGTCGCCATATTACGGGTTACGCGACCAGTTTCTCGCGGGCCCCCAGCCGCGCGGCCAGTTCCTCGTGCCCCATCAGTTCCGCAAGGTCGACCGGCGTCAACCCGTTCAGCACTTCGTTGTGCATTCCGGGGTCCGCACCGCACGCAAGCAGGATGGCCGCCACTTCACCGCGGCCCGTCAGGGCGGCCCAGTGCAACGGCGTCATGCCCATGTTGCTCTGGATATTGACATTCGCCGCCGCGCTCAGGTCCCGGACCGCGTCCGCGTGTCCTTCCCGCGCCGCCTTGTGCAGCGGCGTCTCGCCGAGCGCGTCCTCCGCGTTCACATCGGCGCCGTAGCGGACCAGGGACCGCACGGCATCCGTCAACCCGAACAAGGCGGCCCGGTGCAGCGGCGTCATGCTCCCGACACCGCACTCCGACCCTTCGTGCGCCAGGCTCAACATCATCTCGGCCAGCGCCATGTGCTGGCTCTGATATGCGCGGTCCAAAGGGGTGCGGCCCGCGTCGTCTATCGTGTGCATCCATTCAGCGACCATAGGTGACTCCTTTGCGTGTCTTACACCATCGGGCCAAACCCGGCTGGATGGAAGCAAGATGCGTGCCCGTCAACAGGCCACTTGCGGCGGACGTGCCGGATGAGCGCTAAGTTGCTGTTGAAACAGGCTTTAGAGCGAAGCGTGGGGTCCGCTGCCGGTGCAGGCTGCTGGTGGCTGCGCCACTGCGGGAAACACAAACTGCCAAGATGACAAATCTCCGCCGCCAAGGATTCAGCAGCGCGAACACACCTTATGTGCGCGTAATGCCGGGATTCAGCATGCCGGATACCGCATTGTGCACACGAGGCCGTCTTGTGGTATGCTTCGTGCAAACACCACCTGTTGCGATGGGACGGTTCACTCGATGAGGCAATTTCGTATTCCCGCGCTCTGCGCGGCGGTCTTCGTGCTGGCGTGCTGGGGCTGTCGCCCCGATGTTCAGCCGCCTGCGGCGTCTTCTCCCGAGGAGAAACATCGCCAGTGGCTGGCGCTGGCTGATGCGCCGGTCGAGAACCTGGACTATAGCGCGGCGGTCATGCTGGGCGAACAGTTGGCGGCGGAGGACAGATTGGACCTCATCTTCACGACGCTGGGCGATGCGTCGGCCAACCCGAAGGCGAAACTGCTCGCCGTGGTAAGCCTTACGCCATTGCTTCGTCCGGAAATGACGTCGCAATTGGCGGCGCTGACCGAAAGCGCGCGGGAAGCGACGACGCGGGCCTGCGCGGCCAAATTGCTGGGGTTCATCGACGACGACGGCGCGCGCGCACGGCTGAGGGAACTGATGCATGACCCCGAGCGGCGCGTGCGTGTATCGGCGATGCTCATGCTCGCGCGCGCACACGACGCTTCGGCGGTCGAGGCGCTGCCCACGCTCTGGGCCGATCCGGAAACCAACGCGGCGGAACGCGTCGAACTGGTCCTTTCGTTGCCCGACGAGGGCTCGGCCCGTTTCGAAGGTATTTATAAAGATGCTGCGCTAGACCATGCACTGGACCCCGAGATCCGCATGCGATCGGTGACTGCCCTGGGCGAGATCGGCAATCCTGGCGCGGCCGCAGTGCTCGAGCGTTGCGCCGCGGAGGATCCTGTTCCGGCGGTTCGCGAAATGGCGCGCAGCGCCGCGGATGCCATCGCGGCACGCACGACAAACCAGGCCGCCGGTGGCGCGGCAGGCGGATGAGGAGCGCGGACGTTGTTGTTCGGTAGGAGACGCAAACACGGGGCCCTGCCCCCCAATTCACGGGAACGCGACGCGGACGAGTCCGCCATCTGGCCGCACCGGCGGCAGATGAACCCGGGCCCCGACTTGGTCCGTATCGATTTTGAGATGATGCAGAAGGGACACATCATCCAGCGCGGCAAGGTCAAGTGCCGGCAGTGCGGCGTCACGGTGGCCGGGTCGACGCGGCTCGTAACCAGCGGCGACGTGGTGGACCGCGAGACCTACGAAGCGCTGCTCGCCTCGGGCATCATCCGTCCCGCGCCTGCATCATCGGCGAAGCAACGCGACGCAAGAGACGAATCCTAGCGACGCGGCGCCGTTGCGGGCGCGGCGTGCGGGCCACGGCGCGGCGAGGAAGCCATGGCGTCTTCTACTCTTTCCATCGCGATGATCGTGCGCAACGAAGCGGACCTGCTCCCCGGCTTTCTTCAGCATGCGGCGCCATGGGCCGATGAAATCAGTGTTGTTGACACCGGCAGCGATGATGGCTCCCCCCTGATCGCGGAGCGCGCCGGCTGCAAGGTGGCCCATTTTGCATGGCGCGACGATTTCGCCGCGGCCCGCAACGAATCGCTGCGCCTGTGCGCCTGTGATTGGATTCTCGTGCTGGACGCGGATGAACGCATCGACCCCGGGGACTGGGTCCGCCTCCGGCAACTCGCGGCGGGCATGCACGATGTCTGCTATCGTTTTACCACGCGCAATTATTCGAATGCCGAGCACCTGAGCGGATTTACGCATTGCGCGCCGGGGGACCCGCATTCGCGCGGTTTCGCTGGCTGGTCTCCCAGCGTGAAAGTGCGGCTCTTCCCCAACGGCGCGGGGGCGCGTTTCGACGGCGCCATCCACGAGCTTGTAAACGAATCGCTGGAACGCGCGGGCCTGCGTCTGGTCGCGGCCGGCGTTCCCATCCACCATTACCCGCTGCTGCGGCCGCCCGAAAGGGTCCTGGCCAAGCAGGCGCTGTACCTGAGACTTGGGCGCGAGAAGGTCGCCGCACGTCCCAATGACCCGCAGGCGCACGTGGAACTCGGGCGGCAACTGGTGGAGATGGGCGATCTCCTCGCGGCTGTGGCGGCATATCGCGATGCGTTGCGGCTGGCGCCTCGAAGCGCCCAAATCCTGCGCGAGCTGGGCGCGACACTCTTCTGCATCGATAGGCACGCAGAAGCGCGGCGCGCCCTCGAACTTGCGGTCGAATTTGAGCCCGGCATGGCGGACGCCTGGCGCAATCTCGGGGTCATCCACGCCTATGCAGGCGCGTGGGACGCCGCTTTTCCGTGCCTCGAGGAAGCGGTCCGCCTCGAGCCGGCGAATGCGGTACTGCACGAGTACCTTGCCGAGGCGCTGCATCAGTTGGGGCGCGCCGAGGAAGCGGCGGCGGCGCGCGCGCGCGCGCAGGCCCTGCGCGGCACGGCGCACTCCTCGCAATCAAGGGGCCAAGAGGACGCAAACGACAAGAAGGACACGAGAACGAATCCTTCACATGGGTGCGGGGAGCCGCAGCCCCACTGACCCGCGCGTGTTCCGGCCGGAGGAATCAGCGCGTCGTCAGTTGGTAGATTTCCCAGGCGATTGCGCCATTCACGATACCTGACGCGGCGAGCAGCGGCACGTCGTAGCCCTCGAGCGGCACGCAAGCATCAGGCCAGTCCCACATCGGGTCAATCCAAACGACGCCGGAGTCGTTTGCGTAGTCGCGCGCGGCATGCAACGTAACATAGGCCGCCCGCGCGCCCGCGGACCGCGCCCGCAGCAGCAGGTCGTCCGGCGCGTGCTGATACCCAATCAACGCGACGAAATCCCCCCCGCCGAACGCGTCCCCGGGCTTCGCGTGACGCCGGAATCCCGCGTTCCATACATCCGAGTGGAACAACTCGCCCATGGCCGTCTTGCCCACTTCATCGGGGAACAGATGGCCCATGCTGTACATGTAGAGGCGCTTTCCGGCTTCACGCGCCTCGCGCGCCCATGCGCCCGCGCACTCGAGTCGCGCCTGCTCTTCGCGGGCCACCCGCCGAAGCATGCCGGCGACAATGTCGGCAAACCGGTTTCCGGTGACGCCGTGCGCAACGGGCGGCACGGTCAAGTCGTCGTGAAACGCGGTCTCTCCATTCTTGTACTGCTGCATGCGCGCGATGCCGTCGTACATGCCGATGCTCTCGTATACGACGGGCATCTTGCCGAGGCGCGTAAGCGCCGCAATCAACTCGCCGGTGAACAGCCAGCCGGGAATCGCGTTGGCAAAGGTGGGCGACAGACCGGACTCCGCGGCGTGATTCGAGAACCAGGGCGCATCCTCGCGCGGGCCGCCGCCAAAATAGACCACATAGCCGCCCAGCGCCGCCGCATCGGGTGCGGGCATATCCGGCTCCACGAAGTACAGCACGACATCACCGGTTCCGGCGGTTTCGCCGCGCAACCCGCGCGCCATCATGAATCCGCCCGCGCGCCCGGTCAGTTCGCTTGTCATCGACGACTGCCCCGCGATCCAGAGCTTGCCGCCCGCTGCGAGATGGGCGGCCGCCGCTTCCGCGGGCGGCTGCATGGAAGGCAGGCAGGCGCGGCACGCCTCCAGTGCAACGCAAGTCCGTTCCAGGTAAGAATCGGGCAGCGCGCCCGCCGCCGCGGCGCTGATGAGTATGGTCAACATGTGCATGAGGCTCCCCTTGCTTCGCACCAGTTGTGCCTGTGACACGCGCCGAGGGCGCGAGGACTCGCAGGGCCTACGGCTGAAACGCGAAACGGCGAATCACCACTTCCGCGGGTTGCCCGTTGGCGGGCGCTGCGCCATTCATGAGCCAGAAATTGATCCGCGCATTCTCGCCGCCGTTCGCGGGCACGTCGGGGCCCGTATAGTGCCAACTGGCGATTTCGTTCGCCTGTGCGGGCGGCGGAAAGTCCGCGCCGGTCACGCTGCTGAATTCCACGTACGTGCGCCGCCACGTGAAACCGTGCGCGGTAGGCGCGTCGGGCCCGATTTCGAAACGGGTCATATTGCCTTCCCGGTCGTAAGGCTGGACTACAAATTGCGCATTGTCGTTGAGCGGGTCGCCCCACCGCGCGAATTCGACATCGATTTCGCGGTGGTTGTAAGCCGCGTCGTCGCTCCAGGTGAACAAGCCGAGCACGACGTTCGGGTCAAATGCGTCAACGGCGCTGTCCAGATAGAACGTGTACGTACCGTAACCGAAACTGTCAAGGGAAATGATCTCCGCGCACCGGGGTCCGGTGCTGCCGTTCGTGATCTTGAGGTGCAGCCTTCCGGCGCGGTCAAGCCATACATTATCCAGGCCGTCTGCGAACAGGTTCGGGCCGGGCCCCACCGGCGTCGCGGCGCGCTTGACGCGCCATTCAAGCCCGGAGAAGAAAAGCAGTCGTTCCGTCGTCTGTTGCGTTCTCCAGACGCCCGTATGTGCGACGGCCGACGCGAAGACCGCGCCGGGAATCGCCGGCACGCCGCCGAGCAGATAGGCATCCGTTTTCTTTGGGACGAGAAACGCAGCGATCTTCTGCGCTGTTTCATCCGTTCCGCCCGTAACGACATCCGCCGCCCATTCGCCGCTGTTGTTGATGGAAGTCAACGGGTCGACAAACGTCGGTTTGGTCCACCAGCCGCCCGCCTCTTCAACGTAGATATAGACGGCTACCGCATAGTCACAGGGATTCACATGCAGGACGCGCCCTTGAAGCAGGCCGCTGCTTCCCCACGCGGGCGCGTTCGTAATCTCGATTTGCGGGTCGCCCGGTCCGCCAAGCGGCGGACACCCCGGGAACAGCGCTACGGCAAGGCTCATAAGAAGGCACGAGGAAACGGCAGGGAAATGCATGATTTGACGCGCCCTTCTTGTTCGCATGCATGCATGCTTGTCCTTGTACACGATGCCAAGATAGATTACTCTAATGAGCGCCGCTGCACAATCCAAGCGGCGCCAAGCGGCTCGCCATCGCATCGGGCCAGGAAGGAAGCGTCATGCAGCACGGCATCGGCAGACAACCCCGCACGTGCAAACACGAACCAACATGGATGAAGTCCGCGCGCGCCGCTGGAGCTTGCGTATTGCTGCTCCTGACCGCCGTGTCAGGCTTGTGCGCCGCCGCCGACTGGCCCACCTACCGGCACGACATCGCGCGCAGCGCGCGGACAGAGGAATCGCTCGCGCCGCCGCTGTCGCTGCAGTGGACGTTCACGCCGCCGCAACCGCCCGCGCCCGCGTGGCCCGACCCGTTGAAAGAGAAACCCCGCGACCGTTTCGACGAGGCCTATCACGTCGCGGTCTCCGGCGACGCCGTATTCTTCGCCACTTCGTCCGACAACAAGGTCTTTTGTCTCGACGCGGCGACGGGCCAGGTGCGCTGGACCTTTCTAGCGGGCGGCCCGGTCCGCGTCGCGCCGATGGTCAACGAGGGGCGCGTTTTCGTTGGGTCCGACGACGGGTGTGCCTATTGCCTGCGCGCGGAGGACGGCGGCTTGGTCTGGCGTGTGCGCGCGGCCTACGGCGAAGAGAAGGTCCTGGGCAACGGGAAGATGATTTCCCTGTGGCCCGTCCGCACCGGCGTGATCGTGGACGCCGGCATCGCGTATTTCGGAGCAGGCGTGTTTCCGCACGAAGGCTTGTACCTCTGCGCCGTCCGCGCCGGCGACGGGACCGTGCTGTGGCGCAACGACACCTGCGGCGACGTCGATTTCGAGCAGGATTTCGGCGGCATGACCATGCAGGGCCCCATGCTCGCCTCGGCTACGCAAGTCTTCGTTCCGGCCGGCCGCGCCATGCCCGCTGTCTTTCGCCGCGACGACGGCGTCTTCCATTCCTGGCTGTCCCCCGGCGGTCATTTCGGGGGCACGTGGGCCCTGCTCACGGACAATCAGCTTATTGCGGGCATCGACGGCAAGAAGACCTATGCGCCCGGGGGGGGCAACCGCGCCGAGGACGCTCCCTACGCGTGGTTCCCCGGCCAGGACCTCGTGGTCGCCCCCGACACCGCCTACCTGCTCACGGTCAACCAGCTGATCGCGTTGGACCGGGCCGCGTTCGACGAGGCGACGCGCCAGCGCGCGGTGCTTATGAAACAGGTCGATGAACTGACCAAGAAACGCGACAACCTCAGCCAACTCGTCCGCCGTTCCGGCAAAGACACCCCCGATTCCGTCAAACAAGAATTGAACGCCCTCCAAGAACAGCTCGAACCCCTCTATCAACAGGTACGCGACGTCGTCGCTTCCGTCTGCCGCTGGAACCAGCCCTGCCCTTATACGGAGGGTATTATCCTGGCGGGCAGCAACCTGTATCTCGGCGGGCAGGACGCCGTCGCCGCATTCGACACGAAGACCGGCGAAGAAATCTGGACGGCATCCGTGTCGGGCCGGGCGCCGGGGCTTGCGGTTGCGAACGGACGGCTCGTCGTGAGCACGGACAAGGGTGGCATTCATTGCTTTGCGCGCGGGACCGCGGCAGATGCCTCCGCGAGCGCGCCCGCAGCCGCGCCGACGGAAGCGGCTGACGCGAGCATCGCAACGCGTGCCGACGCCATCGTGGAGGTCTCAGGCGCAGCGCGCGGCTTTGGGCTGGTCCTGGGTAGCGCAACGGGCCGGCTCGCCGCGGAACTGGCGCGGCGCACGGACCTCTACCTCGTCTGCGCCGAACCGGATATCGCGAACGCGGCGCGCGCGCGGCAGTTGCTGGACGCACATGGTCTCTATGGCACACGCGCGCAAGTGGACGAGGCCTGCCTGCCCCGGCTTCCGTTCGCGGAGTTCTTCGCGAACCTGGTCGTGTGCGAAGCGGAGGCGCTCCCGGACGCCTCGGAGCAAACCTGCGCGGAGCTGGCGCGCGTACTAAAGCCTTGCGGCGGCGTGTTGTGCCTGCCCGCGCACCCGGTCAACGACGCAGTTGCCGCCGCCCTCGCGCAGATGGAAAATTTCACCGCGCGGCGCGTCGAACGGCCGGGCGGCGCGTGGCATGTGGTCACGCGCGGGCCCCTGCCGGGCGCGGGCCGCTGGACGCACCAGTACGCCGAACCGGGCAACACCGCGTGTTCGGACGACCTGCGCGTGCGCGGGCCGCTGGGCGTGCTGTGGTTCGGGCTTCCGGGTCCCGGCCAGATGGTTGAACGCCATGCGCGCGCCGCGGCGCCCCTGGCGCAGGACGGGCGCATGTTCGTGCAGGGCGAAAACGTTGTCATGGCCTACGACGCCTATAACGGCCTCAAGTTGTGGGAGCGCGCCCTGCCGGGCGCCGTCCGGGTGCGTGTCGATTCCGACATGAGCAATTTCGTTCTCGGCAAGGACAGCGTCTTTGTCGCCGCATTCGCCGAATGTCACCGTCTCGACGCCGCGACGGGCGAGACCTTGCGCACCTATGCGCTGCCCGAGAACGCGGAAGCCGACAGCCGCTGGGGCTATCTGGCGTGCATCGGCGACATCGTCCTCGGTTCCGTGGCGCCGCCGCTGACCAATCGTTACAGCGCGCTGTGGGATCTGCTCGTGGGTGAGGATGGGAACTGGCGCGACCCCGACGCCGTGGCAACCGAGCAGGGCTGGTCGGCGTCTCAACGCGCGGACGCGCGCCGTTTCTTCCAGGCGCACGAGAAACCGGACGCGCGCGCCTACCAAGATGCGCAGCAGTCGGGCCTGATGTGGCGCAACATGACGGCCTGGCCCGCGTGGGGCAGCGTAGAATCGCCCATAGGCGCCGTGACGGAACGGATCATGGCTTCTAAGACCGTGTTCGCGATAGACGCGGCCACGGGCGCGCCGCTGTGGCGCTATGACGGCGGGGTGGTCGCGCATCCCGCGATTGCGGTGGCGGAGAAACCTGGCGACGGCGTCGTGTTTCTGGCGGACTGCAACGTGAACGAGGCGGAACGCGAAGCGGCCATGCAGGAGCGGACCGCCCTGATTGAGAAGGGCGCGTGGGAGGAGGACCCGGTCCCGTATGACCCCGAGGACGCGGACGTGCGCCGCGTTGTCGCACTGGACGCGCGCACGGGCGCGAAGCGCTGGGAACGCGTCATGGACCTCACCAGCTGCGGCGGCGACCGTCTCGGCCTGGCCTATGCGGACGGCGTGCTGTGCTTCTTCGGCTGCTACAGCAACCACGACCGCGAACTGTTCAAAGACGGCAAGCTGCGTTGGCGGCGGGTAACCGCAGTCGCCGCGGAAGACGGGACGGATCTCTGGTCGCGCCCGCTCAATTACCTGCGCCGCCCCGTGATTGTGGGCGACCAGATTCTCGTCGAACCCCGCGCGTGCAGCCTGCGCACGGGCGCGGTGAAGGCGCGGCCCCACCCCCTGACCGCCGCGGAATCCGAATGGGAGTTCGTGCGCCCCGGCCACTGCTGCAGCACCACGAGCGCCTGCCCGAACATGTTCTTCCTGCGCGGCTACTTTCTCTGGTACTACGACCTCGAACGCGACCTCGGCATGCTGCCCTTCGCGGGCATCCGCCCCGGTTGCTGGATCAACACCATCCCCGCGAACGGCGTTGTGCTGTTCCCCGAGGCAAGCGCCGGCTGCACCTGCTCCTACCCGGTCCGCTCGACCGTCGTGCTTGCACCCCGCGCACGGGACCGCGCCTGGGCGCTGTTCGTACAGCATGGCGCTCTGACGCCGGTGCGGCACATGGCCGTGAACTTCGGCGCGCCCGGCGACCGCCGCGACGACGACGGCACGCTCTGGTTCGCCTATCCGCACCCGCCGAGCACGCGCTGGTACCAGTACGGCACCGATTTCGACCTCAGCGAGAAGTTCTCCGAACGCGATGTCCGATACTTCGCGCGCAACGTGGAGGGGCTAAGCCTGGAACCTGCCGGCAAGTCGTGGCTCTTCGCCAGCGGGTGCCGCGGCCTATACCGGCTCACCCTGCCCCTGCTCGACGAGGGACAGGGGCCGGGTCGCTACACCGTCCGCCTCTATTTTGCCGAACCCGACGGGGCCGCGCCCGGCACGCGCGTCTTCGACGTGGCGCTGGGCGGCCAGACCGTGCTCGAAGGCTTCGACATTCAGCGCGAGACCGGCGGCGCGCCCGCGGGCGTGATCAAGGAATTCACCGGCGTCACCGTGAAGGACAGCCTCGTCGTCGAGTTCACGGCCGATGGGGCGCAGGATGCGCCCGACCGCGTGCCCGTCCTCAGCGCCATCGAGGCAATCCGGGAGGACGTTGTCTAGACAAGACCTGGTCCAGGACTGTTGTAGGGGCGACTCTGCTCGTCACACGGGTTTTGGGACAGCTTCCGGGCAGACCGGCCCAAAACACGATTGCCGTTACCGTGCGGCCCGGGCCGTGCGCTAGAATAACTGCCCGCCGTCTCACGGCGGCCTTCACGGCCGTGTCAAGGCCGCGCACGTTTCAGGAGGAACCAATGAGCACAGGTGTTGAGACCTTCGAGTTCCAGACGGAGGCCCGGCAACTGCTGGACCTCATGATTCACTCGATCTACTCGAACAGGCAGATTTTCCTGCGCGAATTGATCTCAAACAGTTCCGACGCGCTCGACAAGCGCCGGTTTGAGGCCATTCACGCCCCGGAACTGCTTCCCGGCGACGTGGAACTGGCCGTCCGCATCGAAGTGGATAAGGCGAACCGGACCGTCGCCGTCATCGACAATGGGGTCGGCATGACGCGCCAGGAAGTCATCGATCTGATCGGCACCATCGCGAAATCGGGCACGCGCGAGTTCCTCGAAACGCTCAAGGCAAGCCGAGTGCGGGACGTGCCGCCTGAACTCATCGGCCAGTTCGGCGTCGGCTTCTACTCGTGCTTCATGGTCGCCGAAAGGGTTGAACTCATCACGCGCCACTTGCGCGAACAATCCGCGACGCGGTGGGAGTCGCGCGGCGACGGAAGCTATACGCTTCAGCCCGCGGAACGCCCCGAGCCGGGCACGACGGTGGTCGTGCATCTCAAACCGAGGGAGTCCGAAGAAGAATCGGAGGACTTCACGGATGAGTGGGTGATTAGGCGCATCGTGAAACGCTACTCGGACTTTGTGGCCTATCCGATCCGCATGGATGTCGAACACACCCGCCCCGAATACGACGCCGAGGGCAAGCCCATCGCGGGAACCGAAAAGACGGTTGTTGAAACGGAGACGCTGAACTCGATGAAGGCCATCTGGCTGCGCGACAAGGACGCGGTCGGCGAGGACGAACACACCGAGTTCTACAAGCATGTCTCGCACGACTGGAACGAGCCGCTCACGCGCATCCAGGCGAAGATCGAGGGCACGCTCGAATACCGCATGCTGCTCTACGTGCCGTCGAAAGCGCCCTTCGACCTGTATTACATAGGCGGGGCGCGCCACGGGGTGCATCTCTATGTCAAGCGTGTCTTCATCATGGACGACTGCAAGGAATTGCTGCCCGATTACCTTCGGTTCCTGCGCGGCGTCATCGATTCCGAAGACTTGCCGTTGAACATCTCGCGCGAGATGCTGCAGAAGGACCGGCAAATCGAGCGCATGCGCCGGGGCGTTGTCGCGAAGGTGCTCGACGCGCTAAAACACATCCGCGACACGGAACCCGAGAAATACGCGGCGTTCTGGCGGGAATTTGGCCGCACCCTGAAGGAAGGGCTGTTCCAGGACGCGGAGAATCAGGAGAAACTGCTCGATTTGTGCCAGTTCGCATCCACGGCGGACGCGGCGGCCCCGACGCGGCTCGATGCGTACCTTGACCGCATGAAGCCGGACCAGGACGCCATCTACTACCTGACGGGCGCGGCGCGCTCGAAGGTCGAGCAATCGCCGCATCTCGAAGCGTTCCGGGAAAAGGGCTACGAGGTGCTCCTCTTGACGGACCCGGTCGACGAGGTCTGGCCGCAGGCCGTGTTCCATTACAAAGACAGACCGTTCCGGTCCGCGGCCAAGGGCGCGGCCGACCTCGGCTCGGAAGAAGAGAAGAAGAAAGCGGAAGAAGAGCGGCAGGAGAAAGGGCAGGCCTATGCTTCGCTGCTCGCGTTCCTGAAAGAGAGGCTGTCAGAACAAGTCAAGGACGTGCGGTTGTCGTCCCGGTTGACGCAATCGCCCGCCTGCCTCGTCGGCGACGCCGCTGATCTCAGCCCGCAGTTGGAACAGATGATGCGCGCGCTCGGGCATGAGACGCCTGAAGTAAAGCGTATCCTCGAATTGAACCCGGCGCATCCCGTCGTCGAACGATTGCAGGCCCGCTTTTCGGAGAACGCCGAAGACCCGGTGCTGGCCGACGGCGCGGAACTGCTGTATGGACAAGCACTGCTTGCGGAAGGCAACGCCCCGCCGGACCCGGCGCGGTTCAGCAAGCTGGTAGCCGAACTGATGTCCCGTGCGTTGTAGGCGCGCAAGCCCGCGCCCGCCCGGGATACAAGAAGGAACAGGAAATGACGATGCTGTGTGTAGTCGCGTTTTCATTCGGCGCCGCGCCCGTGCCGCCTCAGGAGGTCCAGATCACTTCAACGCCGAAGAACCACACTCTGGACAACAACGACAACTTCTCGGCGGATGGGCGATTCCTCTGCTATGACACGCGCGAGGGCGTGGGCCCGGGCATCGGCAACAGCCAGAGTATCGAGATGGTCGAGATCGCTACGGGGAAGGAAATCGTGCTCTACGCGCCGGGCGAAACCCTCATTTCGGCGGACGAGAAGCAGTCGGCGCCGGGCGTCGGGGCCGTGACATTCTGTCCCACCGCCGACAAGGTCGCGTTCATCCATGGCCCGCTGCCAGAAGAAGTGGCTGTGCGTGGCTATTACGGCAAGCCGAATCGGCGCGGCGCGGAAGTCGCGGCGGACGGCAGCGGCGCGCTGACGTGGCTCGATTTCCGCGACCCGGCAACGGACCGCGACACGTTGCCCGGCGCGCATCGCGGCGGCACGCACCGGCACGAATACAGCCTCGACGGCAGTCGTATCGGGTTCACCTACGACGACGTACTGATGCCGGAGTATGGACGCACCATAGGTTATATGGAGGTGCATCCCGCCGCGCCGGGAGACGCAACACACTATTTTGCGGTGCTCGTACCCGTGGTCCCGTCGGGCAAGGCCAAACCCGGCGAGCTCGAGACGGCGCTGGGCGATTCGTGGATTGGACGTGAGGGCCGCGTCCGCGCGTTTATCGGCAAAGTGCGCGAGGGGGACGGCGTATCTTACGCCGAGTCGCTGTTTGCCGTGACGATACCACCGGACCTCGACATCACGACGGCGGATTCCGGCGGTCCGGCGCGGTATCCCTCGCCGCCGAGGGGCGTATCGATCCGGCGGCTTACGCATACGTGGGCCTGCGGCGTCGTGCGCGGCTCCTACCGCGGCGACCGCATCGCCTATTACGCCAAAGACGCCGAAGGCCGCACCCAGGTCTATGTCATTCCCGTTACCGGCTCAGACCGCGACCCGGATCCCGCCAAGCGGCCCGTCCAGGTCACGAGACTGCCGCACGACGCTGCCACGGGGCTGCGTTGGCATCCTTCCGACAACACGATCTTCTGCGTCAGCAACAACGCCATCGCGGCGGTGTGCGTCGCGCCCGGCCCGCGTTTCGGCGAGACCGTGTTCCTGACACCGCAGGACGGAGTGCCGCGCACGAACCTCGTCGTATCGCCCGACGGCAAACAGCTTGCCTACAACAAGCCCGTATCCGCCTGTGCAGCGGACGGCCGCCGCCTCGCGAACTATAAGGGAGAGGACTTCCTCCAAATCTTCATGATCGGCTTCCCTGACGCGGACGGCGACGGCATCACGGACGCGCAGTAGGCGGGAATCCCCATGTTTTCCGAGTTTATCGAGCCCGGCGTGCCGCGGCTCATCTTCTGGATTTTCGTCGGCCTTGCGATCGTCATTCAGGGCATCAGCAAGTCCGGGTTCGCGGGCGGCGCCGGCATCCTCTCGCTGCCGCTCATGATGCTGGTCATGCCGGTCAATCTCGTCGCCGCGTCGCTGCTGCCGCTGCTTATTCTCTGCGACATGAACGCGATCTACAACCACCGCCACAACAAGGATTGGGATAAGATCATGCGCATCTATATCCCCGCGATTATCGGCATCGTGCTCGGCGCCTGCGTCTGGTGGCTGGTGGGGAAACAGGGCGTCGAGCGCTACGGCGTGCCAATCAAGCGGTTCGTGGGGGTTATCGCGGTCCTGTTCGCCTTCTACATTGTCGCGCGGGAGGCGTCCATGGCCTGGGCCGAACGGCACCGGCCCGGCCCGATCGCCGCCTGGGCCGCGGGCATCTCCGCGGGTTTTACCTCGACAATCGCGCACGCCGCCGGACCGATTGTCAGCCTGTACATGTTCGCCCAAGGGATGGGCAAGTCCCTGTTTGTCGGTACGGTAGCCTGGACTTTTACGCTCATCAACCTCACGAAACTGCCCTTTTACATCAGCGTCGGCCTGGTCGATTTTCACGTGCTCCGCTTCGACCTCGTGCTGGTCCCGCTGATTCCCATCGGGTCCTGGCTGGGGCACTGGATGCACTTTCGCGTTTCGGAAAGCGCATTCAATCGGGTGATCATGGTGCTGACGCTGGTCGCCGGAATTCAGCTTCTACTCAACGCCAACTTGATACACCTCTTGCTCGAGCGCGTGTTTCCGTAGGTTGCCGCCACACGGCGGGCGGACGTTCAGAACAGCCGTTCGAGCACCCAATGCCGCTGGCGCAGCGCGGCGCGATGAAACTGCGCCCAGAACGACTCGTGGAATCCCTTCACTTTTTCGAAGTGCATGTTCTTGCGTTGAATGCGCGGCCGTTTGTCCCACGCCACTTCGCGCAGCAGCGCGGGCTCGAGCGCGTCGGCCCGCCATGTCAGCGGGTCATAGACGAACGGGACCGGGTCGAACAGGGCGGCAAATGCGCGTTGCCAGGCGGCGCAGCGTTCCTTCACATCGGCAATGGGCATCTGGAACAACCGCCGCAGCGGAACGCGCAGTTCCTGCCACGGGATGGGCGCTGGATCCCCCTCCTTTGGCGCGGCGCGCAGCCATGCATGGATGCGCGACGCGGCGTTGAGATAGTCGCGGGGATTATCCCGCGCGCATTCCTTGCCCGTGTGCGCGTTCACGTATTTCCAGACCTTGAAGGGCGTGTCGGGAAAATAGCCCGCTTCGAGATGGCCAATGCACGGCGGCGTGTCGAGCAGCACGTTGCCCACGGGCAGGCGCCGCCAGCCCTTCCCTTGGGCAACGCGCAGACGCGAGACGTTGTTCTCTGCGTGCCAGCGGCCCGAGAACCCTTTGTGCGCCCAGGTATCGGCGTACGTGTGCAGCGCAATGCCGATAGCGCACAGGCGCCGCCGCGGCAGCGGGTCCGACGTGGCCCAGGCAAGCAACTGGCGGCTGAAATGATTGTTGGGCGTCGTGACATAGCTGTGCGTGCGCGGGCTGAACGGAAAGGGCGGCAGGAAATGAAATGCCATGTAGACCCGCTTCTGCACAGCCCAGCGAAGGCCCGACACGTAGCCCAGCCCCGCATGCGCCGTACGCACCGGCTCGAATTGCGTGTCGCCCACGGAAATCGGGTCGCTTTCCGTCGCGTTGTCCACGTATTGCGACGCATAGGCGATGGTCAGCGCGTCCGGCGCGCTCCAGCCCGCGGCGCGCGCCAGCACGCCGACGCAGTAGTAATGGAAATCCACGTCCATGGCTGGTCGTTCCCTTGGTGACGCCCGATTATACCGCGTTCGCGCGAGCCCGCGGCAGCGTCTCCGC
>JAGMZX010000101.1 GCA_018005585.1 Candidatus Hydrogenedentota bacterium
TCGAGGGACGCCAGGGAAAAGGCGGCCGCACGCACCTCGTCAGCCCGGCCATGGCCATTGCGGCCGCCGTCAAAGGCCATTTCGTCGACATCCGCGAGTGGGAATACAAATAGCGCGGCATGGGCGCCCCCCATGTTCTTCAATCACGGGCGAGACGCCCGTGCCACGGCGAAAAGACGTATAATTGGGCTGAAAGTGAGAGAGAACACAGTAGCATGACCGATCAGGAGCTGATACAAGCCGTCAAGGCAATCGTACTGCGCTTCGATCCGAACGCGCGGGTGATTCTGTATGGTTCCCGTGCGCGTGGCGATTCCCAGCCGGATTCGGACTGGGACTTCCTGGTGCTGCTAAATGAAGAACTTCCGCGAACAACGCAGAGAGACCTGGAGCACCAGCTAAATGAGCTCGAGTTGGAGACTGGAACGATCATTTCTATGTTCTTCCGCACGAAGCGGGTATGGGATTCCGCGCTTCTGAAGGCAACCCCGTTCCACGCTGCCGTGTCGAGGGAAGGAGTCGTCGTATGACTCCGGAACAGCGGGAATTGGTTCGTTACAGACTTGAACGGGCGCGTACAGCCCTTCGCGACGCGAGATCGTTGTTTGAGCTTGGAAGTCTCAGTACCTGTGTAAACAGGCTCTACTACGCTTGTTTCTATTCGGTAACCGCCTTGCTCGCCATCAGGAACCTGGTCAGTACCAAACATACGGGCGTCCGATCGTTGCTGCATCAGCACTTCGTACGTCCGGGATTGGTGAGCATTTCATCGAGTGACCTGTATGGCGCGCTCTTCCGTTACCGCCAGCAGTTCGATTACGTGGACTTCTCGGACGCTACGCAAGAGCAGGTCGAGGAGTGGCTTCCCGCCGCTGAATGCTTCGTGGCGGAGATTGTCGCGATAATTGATCGAGAAAAGGCATCCAGTGAGTAATCAGGAACTCATACAAGCCGTCAAGGCAATCGTATTGCGCTTCGATCCGAACGCGCAGGTGATTCTGTATGGTTCCCGTGCGCGTGGCGATGCCCAGCTGGATTCGGACTGGAACTTCCTTGTACTGCTGGACCGCGAAAAGGCGCGGGAAATCGACCGCGACATACATGAGGCACTTTACACACTCGAACTGGATGCCGGCGAGGTCCTGTCGGCCATCATTCGCACCAAGGGCCAATGGGATACGCCGCTCGTGCGCGCCACTCCGTTTCACCGGTTCGTGACTCCGGAAGGAATTCCCGTATGAGCCCGGAACAACAATCGGGGACGGGCACAAGCGAGTCTTCGGGACGCCAACCAGCCAGATTGACGACTGCCAAAAATCAGGAGCCTTACTCATGCAACCTTTTACCCGACACACCGGCATAGTCGCGCCGCTCGAAGCGCTCAACGTGGACACGGACCAGATCATCCCGAAGCAGTTTTTGAAGAGAATCGAGCGCACGGGATACGAGGACATGTTGTTCTACGACTGGCGCTATCTCGACGACGGCAAGACGCCGAACCCCAATTTCGAGATGAACGCGCCGCGCTACCAGGGCGCGAGCATCCTGCTGACCAAGGACAACTTCGGATGCGGCTCATCGCGCGAACATGCGCCCTGGGCGCTCCACGACTACGGGTTCCGCTGCATCCTCGCGCCGTCCTACGCGGACATCTTCTACAACAACTGCTTCAACAACGGCATGCTGCCCATCACGCTGCCCATTGAGACCATCGAGCAGTTGTTCGCCGAAGTCCGCGCTCAGGAAGGTTACCACCTGACCGTCGACCTCGAACAACAGACGGTCACCAGGCCCGGCGGCGGCATTATCCGTTTCGACCTGCACCCGTTCCTCCGCGAACGCCTGCTCAACGGCTGGGACCAGATCGGACTTACGCTGCGTTTCGAAGACAAGATCGCGGCGTACGAGACTGCGCGGGGAATTTAAGCGAAGTCATGCGCCGGACGCAGACGCGACCCGGTTCAAGCAGCACACTGGACCCGCGCGGTGTTCGCATGTCGGCCTTGCGGCCCAGCGGTGCGCTGAGTTCTTCTTCCATTTCGGCGACATCAAACAAGCTCGGCACGTGGTCCGGGTCGTATTCGAAGAGCACGCCGATGTCGCTGTCTGGTCCGAAGAGGTGCGTCAGCACCGACCCGAACAGCGCCAGCTTGTCGCCGTAAGTGTTCAAGCTGGTCACGTTGTTGGTCCTGAGGCAGGCTTCGGAACAGGCGAATTGCTTGCTCAACGCGAGAGGTAATGCTTGGCGCCCTTGGCGAGGCCAGGAGCGCCTGGAAGAACTGAACGATCTCAGCGATACGCTCGAGCGGCAAAGGTATCGGGTTATTCAGGCTATACAGCATGTCATCCTCGGATCTTCGTGCGGCCGAGCGCCCTGAGCGGAGCCGTCTCTTGCGCAGAGCGCACCAGAATAATCCAACGCAGAGTCGCAAAGGACGCGGAGAATTGCAGATAGAGGCTGCGCGGCAATTCTCTTGAACGGGCCTCTCCCATGTGACCTCCTCCACGTTGCTCTGCGGCCTCGGCGTCTCCGTGTTGCATTCTTCCCGGACGCATCGGCGTATAATATATGATGTGATTGACAGCGCAGAGGCTTTCAGCATGCCCATTTATACGTACCAGATTATTCACGAGGACGGGACGGAAGGCGACACGTTCCAGGTGGTGCGGCGGATGAGCGATCCGCCGCTGACGCGGCACCCGGAAACGGGCGAACGCGTCGTGCGCGTGTATGAGGCGCCGAATATCGCGGGGAAGTGGAGCGAAAGCGCGACGAAGGCGCAGATGAGCGACAAGAACCTGGAACGGCTCGGGTTCACGAAGTACCAGCGCTTGGGCAAGGGCCAATACGAGCGCACGGCGGGCAGTCTCGGCCCGCCGAAACTCGATGCGCGCGACTAGCCCCGGCGCGTGAGGCCTACGCGACGCCGCGTCGAGTTACAGCGTCCGCAGGACCTTCTCAATGACCGCCAGCGCCTCGTCCAGCACGGGCTCCGTGTGTTGCGCGGAGACGGTGAAATCGGTGTGGAAATAGAGACCCTCCTCGATACACCGCCTGAAGAAGCGCTTCATCGTTTCGCGGTCGAGCTTCGCGAACTGCGTGTAGTCCGTAACGCGCTCCGTGACGCCGAAATAGAGGAAGAAGTTCGCGCCAAGCCACTGCACGCTCACCGGCAGCCCGGCGCGGCCGAAGCGATCCTGCACCGCGCGCAGGAACCGGTCGGCGCGGCCCAGCCAGGCATCGTAGAAGCCGGGCGTTTCCATGATGCCCATGGCCGCGAGCCCGGCGGCGCAGCCGAGAAGGTTGCCCGAGAACGTGCCCCCGGCGACGACGGGGTCGTCCGGGTCCATAATCTTCTCCATGATCCGGTCGCGGCCCGCCACGGCTGCGAGCGGAAATCCGTTGGTCAAGGCCTTGCCCAGCGCGCAGAGGTCGGGCGTCACGCCATAATACCCCTGCGCGCACGAGATGCCCGTGCGGAAGCCGGACAGGATTTCGTCGAAGATGAGCACGATGCCGTGCCGGTCGCAGGTCGCGCGCACCGCGCGCAGATATTCGGCCGTGGTGGTGACGCACCCGTTGTTGTAATCAATGGGATTCATCAGGATCGCCGCGATCTCGTGGCCCTTGTCCCGGGCCAATGCAGCGAATACGTCCGCATCGTTCCACGGAATCACATACAGCGTGTCGCGGATTGCCTGCGGTATGCCCGCGGTCAGCCCGCCGATGCGCGAGGGGCGGCCGCCCGGATTGTCCGCGTCGATCTTGTGCGCGAGGTTGTTGCACAGCACGTAGTCGTGCACGCCGTGGAAATGGCCGTCGATGCGCACGACCTTCTCGCGGCCCGTGTAGCCGCGCGCGAGCCGCAGGCACAGCAGCGTCGCCTCGCTGCCCGAATTCGTATAGCGCACCTTCTCCGCGCACGGCACGTGCTCCACGATCTTCCTCGCGAGGTCCGCGGTCAGGTAGCTGTCGTGCTCCGCGAACAGCCCGCATGCGAGCGCGCGCTGAATCGCTTCCGCCACTTCGGGCCGGTTGTGCCCGAGCGGACACGCCCCATGCCCCATGAAAAAGTCGATGAACCGCCGCCCGGAGACATCGTGAATATACGGGCCTTCCGCGCGCTGCACGTAGAGCGGCTCGCCCGTGAACGGGTTGCGGCGGAAACTCGACGAGACCCCGCCCATCAAGTACCGGGACGCATAAGCGTACAATTCCTGTCGCTGTTCTGTCTGCACTGGACCAATCCTCGAGATGTGTTGCCCAGATTCGAGGCCATTGCACCCGTGGCGTAGTGTAATGGCGCAAGGAATCGGGCGCAAACGTGACAAGCGCGCCCCCCCAAATTCCCGGAAAGCACATGCTGAAGCCGGGAAGGCAGCCGCATACGCCCAATGCTGAAACGCGGTGTCCGTTCACGCGGTCTATAGCTTTTGAACGCGCGGTTGCGACAGGGCGGAGGGATCATGATGCCGGAAGCGCGGTTGGTGCGGTATGGCCTGCTCATTGGCATGGCGTCGCTCGCTTTTCTGCCGGGCGCCATAGCGGAAGAGCCCACGGAACACGTCCGCGTTCCGATGACCGACGGAACGCGTCTGGCCACGGATGTGTACCTTCCCGACGGTCACGGGCCGTGGCCAGCGATTCTGCTGCGTTCGACCTATGGCCGGTTCTTCCCGATGGAGGGTTTCCTGAACGACGGCTACCGCGAGGCGGGCTATGCGTGCCTGATGCAGGACCTGCGCGGGATGGGCGCGAGCGAAGGCGAGCCGCACGTGTTCTATGCCGACGGCTGGCGTCCGGGGTTGTCCGACGGGGCGGACACGGTCGCGTGGATGCGCGCGCAGCCGTGGTGCAATGGGAAGATTGGCACGTACGGCGGCTCGGCGCTCGGCATGACGCAGATGCTGCTCGCGCCCGCGACGCGCGGCTTGGCCGCGCAGGTCATTCACCGCGCTCCCGCCAGTTTCTACCATCATGGCCTGTACCACGGCGGCGTGTTCCGAAGGAACCTGGTCGAGGGCTGGCTCAACGGCGTGTTCCAGCCCCATCTCATCGCGGTCTACAAGGCCGAGCCGTCCTATGGTCCGGTCTGGGCGCCCTACGACACGGTGGCCAGGGCGGCGGACATTACGGCGCCCGCCGTGTTCTGCGGCGGCTGGTACGATATCTTCCAGCAGGGGACCATCGACGGCTTCACGTCCCGCGAACGCAACGGCGGCGAAGGAGCCCGCGGACGAAACTATCTCGTGATGAACTGGACGCCGCACCAGGGCGGCGTGCCCATGGACTACCATCCCAAGGCCAAGAACGGCATGGCCGTCGGCACGGGCCGGCTGGAACGCGCGTTCTATGACTGCCACCTCAAAGGCGACTGCGAGGCGCTGACGGGCATGCCGAAGGTCCAGTATTTCGTCATGGGCGACGACAGCGACCCGAACGCGCCGGGCAACGAGTGGCGCACCGCGGAAACGTGGCCGCCCTTCGCGACCGTAATTGCGCCGCACTACCTGCACGCGGACGGCGCGCTGACCCCGGCGTCCCCCAGCGCAAATGCGGCCTCGCTCGAGTTCGTCTATGACCCGAACGACCCCTGTCCGACCCGCGGCGGGCCGAACCTGTTCTTCAATGTGCCGCACGGGCCGCAGGACCAGCGGAAATACGGCCAGACGCGCAAGGACGTGCTGCAATTCGCCACCGCGCCGTTGCTTGAGCCGGTCGAGGTCACCGGCCGCGTGTCGGTCCGGTTGTACGTGTCCTCGGACGCGCCCGACACGGATTTCACCGCCAAGTTGGTCGATATCTACCCCGACGGCGACGGCCGCGAACTGAATATCCTCGATGGCATCCATCGCGTAAAGTACCGGTCGAGTCTCGAACAGCCCCAGCCGCCGCTGACCGGCCCAGACCAGGTCGTCGCGCTGGAAATTGACCTGTGGAGCACCAGCATCGTGTTCAACAAAGGACACCGGATCGGGTTGCACGTTTCGAGCAGCAATTATCCGCGCTTCGAGGTGAACCCGAGCACCGGCGCGGACTATCCCGAGCCGGGCAAGCCCATGCGCGTGGCGCATAATCGCGTTTACTGCGACGAGGCGCATCCCAGCGCGTTGCTCCTGCCCGTTCGCCCTGAAGAATAGGCGCGAGAGGCCGCCGCCACCGCGAAGAGGCAACGTGGCGGCGCGCCGGGCGCCTCTGCTATACCTTGTGCTCATGAGTCCGGAATCCGATAAGCGCCCTGTTCTGTCGCTTGTTGCGCCCGTCTATAACGAGCGCGACAATATCGTTCCTTTTCTCGAGGATGTAGCCGCCGTGCTCGACGCGATCACGCTCGAAAACGGCTACGAGGTCATCCTGGTCAACGACGGCAGCCGCGACGGCAGCGACGCGGTGCTCGACGAATGCGCCGCCGCGCGGCCCGGCATCGTGACCGTGGTCCATCTGGCGCGCAATTTCGGAATGGAACCGGCGATTCAGGCGGGGCTCGAGTACGCGCGCGGCGACGCCATCGTAGTAATGGATTCCGACCACCAGGACGACCCCGGGGCCATCGCAACGTTTCTCGAAAAATGGCGCGACGGCTACGAGGTCGTTTACGCCGTCCGCACGAAACGCGAGGAAGGCCGGCTGCACCGGTTCTTTTTCTGGTCTTTTTACCGGCTCTTGGGCTGGCTGGCGAATATCGAACTGCCATCGGACGCGAGCAATTTCGCGCTCATCGACCGGCGCGTCGCCGACGTGCTGCGCGCCATGCCCGAGCGCAACCGTTTCCTGCGCGGGCTGCGTGCATGGGTCGGTTTCCGGCAGGCCGGCGTGCCCGTGGCGCGGCGCGCGCGGCGCGCGCATAAGACGCGGCTGGGCTTCCGGGGCCAGTGGAAGCTGGCCATGAACGCCATTTTCTCCTTTTCTTACGTGCCCTTGTTCGTATTCCGGCTGGCCGGTATGGCGGCGCTGGTGCTGTCTGCCGTGCTGATTCTATGGGCTTTGTACCACAAGCTCATCGTGGGCCTGGCCCTGAAAGCGTGGGCGTCACAGTTGATCACCACGGCGTTTCTCGGCGGCATCAACTTGCTTGGGATCGGCGTGGTCGGCGAATACGTCGCCCGCATCTACGATGAAGTGAGACGGCGGCCCAATTTTGTCATCCACCACGTGACGCGCCGCGAACTGGGGTCATCAGGAGAGTAGGCCATGAAGGTCGTTGTTGATTTGTGCGTGATACCGGTTGGAGCGGGCGTTTCGCTTTCGGAATATATCGCCGCGTGCGTGCGCGTGCTGCGCGACGCAGGCTTGAAAACGCATCTGCACGCATACGGCACGAATGTCGAAGGCGATTGGAACGCGGTCATGGCCGCGGTCAGGCGCTGTCATGAGACGGTGCATGCCATGGGCGCGCCCCGGATCTGCACCACGATCAAACTCAGCACTCGGGTCGACCGGGATGATTCGATGGAAGAAAAAGTGCGCAGTGTGGAGGAAAAACTTGCGCCGGCGTGACGCCGCGCCAAGCGACGGGTACCATACATCAACGGAGGGTCAAGACATGGCCATCAACCTGCTCAGCACCATCAGGAATTCGATGCTTGAAGGGTTCTTTCCAGCCGGATGGGACCTCGAAAAACTGGACCGGCTGTGCGCCCGCGCGCCTGCGACCATTGTGCAGCGGGAATCCTGGTGGAACAGGAAATTCGAGCCCGTGCCCTGCCAGACGCTCGAGGATTTCGACACGATGATGGGCCACGAGATTGCCCTCGAGATCGCGCATGCGAAGAAAGCGAAGAAGCCCATTATGTTCATCTTGCCCGTCGGGCCGATGGGCATGTACCGGTGGGCCGTCTACTTCCTCAAGGAATGGGGCGTGGACTGTAGGCACGTGCACGGGTTCAACATGGACGAATGGAGCGACGCGAACGGCGCCACCTTGCCCTCGCGCGACCCCGGCGCATTCCAGAATGCGATGGAACAGGCCTTCTACGCGCCGCTCGGCAAGCTGACGGTGCCAAAGGCGCAACGCCACTTCGCGACGAAGAGCGACCTGCCACATTACCCCGCGCTGATCGCCGCACTGCGCAAGAAGGGCGCGCGGCTTGTCACCGTGTTCGGCATTGGCCGCGCGTGCCACATCGCCTTCTGGGAACCGCACTTCGCGGCGGAATACGACTCGCTGAAGGAGTGGAAAGCCGCCGAATACCGGCTCGCGGCGCAGTTGTGCCCCCTGACCATCGAACAGAACGCCATTACGAGCTTCAAGAGCCGCACCACGCTGGTATCGACCCGCGCCAACACCGTCGGGCCGGGGCTCTTCCTCAAATCGGACCGCATCATCGGCGGGGCGGACGGCGCGCTGGGCCGCGGCATGATGTGGCAGGGCATGTCGCTCTGGGCGACGCTGCACCACGCCCCGACGCCGTGGATTCCCAGCACGTTCATGCCCACGCTGCCGGGCCGCCTCTTCTTCCTCAAGGAACTGGCCGGCCCCCTCGAACCCGAGTGCAATTGACGGGCCGCGGTAACCGGCTTGCCATGAATGACGTGCGACAGCGTCCGCGGCCCGTGGCGGACAATCAGCACGGTGCGGAGGCCGCGCCGCCGCTCAACAGAACTGCTCGAGATACCAGGCGCCGCGCATGAACCCTTCTTCGCGCGTCTGGGTGTCGTCTTCGTGCTCGATGCTGAGCACGCCCTCGTAGCCGTTCGCGCGCAGGTGGCTTACGTATTCGCCCCAATTGATGTTGCCGAAGCCGGGGACCACATAGCGCCACCAGCCGTCCGCGTAGACGCCGGTCTTGGCGCGTTTCGCCTTGTCGACGAGCGTGTCCTTCGCGTGTGTGTGGAAAATGCGCTTGGCGAACAGGGACACGGGCAGCAGATGATCGCATTCCTGATGGTACAGGTGCGACGGGTCGTAATTGAGCCCGAAATGGCCGTCCGGAATGGCCTCGAACATGGCCTCGAAGGTGTCGATGCCCTGGAGACACGTCTGGAACCAGTTTTCGAGCGCGATGTTGACGTTTTTCTTTCGCGCATAAGTCAGGACCGGGCCGAACGCCTTCGGCAGGACCTTGCGGATCGTCTGGAGTTTCGTCATGCCGGGCACGGGGAACCCGCTGAGCATGCACACCACGTTCACGCCGAGCATGACCGCCGCGTCGATGGTCTTCTTCGCGTGCGCCTGGACGGCCTTCACTTTCTTGGCGTCGGTGATGTCACACGTGTAATAGCCCAGGCTCGATATTTCGAGGCCCCGATCTTCCAGTTTCTGCATGATGCCGTCCGCGACGGCGCGCGTCATCTTGGCCGGGTCTATGTGCTTGCTGCCGGGATACGCGACGACCTCGAGGCACGGGATCGACGCGGTGTCCGCGAATTCCAGCACCGTGTCGAAGGATTCATTTCTAAAGGGCGCGGTGAGCATACCCACTTTCATGGCGTTTCTCCTTGCTCGCTGACGTTCTTGCGGGACGGCGCGCGATATTGCGCGGGACGCATACTCTAACGCGGCGGCGCGCGCGGCGCAAGACGCAGGTGACACGCGCAGGGCGGGCTTCGCCGTTCTGGCGAAGGGTCTGCCATGCCCCGAGCCGTGCCGATTGGGTATGATCGAGCTTGTTCTTGACTGTCGCACGGCAAGGAAACACGGCAATGACCGCTTATGTGTTGTTCATGGGTTTGCTTACAGTGGTGCTCGTGGTGTGGCTCGTGGCGGCGTTGCGCGACGACTCGGGCAACGGGCCGCGGCGGTAGCCGAACGCTATTCCTCTCCGCGGGTCTTGCCGAATCCGAGCGAACGGAGAAAACCGTCGATATCGATTTCGTCCGCGCTCCCCGCGCCCGCGCGGAACCGCAGGGGATCGCGCAGGTAGGCGCGGTGGCACGCGGGGCACAGGTCCAGGCTGAACCGCTTGTACACCTGGTCTTCGACCTCGCTCGGGTCCTGGCCCCGCATGCGTTCAATCAGCGCCACAATCTCCGCGCGGTGGTCGCGAATGAGGTCGGCAAGATGCACCTCGATCTCGTCATAGGCGGCGCGCACGTCGATCGTGACCGTGTAGCGCAATGCCTGGCGCGTCAATTCCGCGCCGCAACCGTCGCATCGATAGTAGACCATGGCCGCCTCGTGAGTTCCGGAAAAGGCGCAGGGGCCAGTATAGCAGAAGCGGGCGGCCGGTTGGCGGTGCCGCCGTCCCGTTTGAAAATGCCGTGCGGGCCGGTGCAACGGCCTCCCCTCCGTCGCACGCCGGCCCGCAGGCCCTGATATGGCCAAAGCGTCCCGCGGCCGTGCCGGCGCAGTTACACAACGGGAAACCGGAGCACGAAACGCGCGCCGGCACCGTTGTCAGGCTCCTCAAAGGTCACGTCACCGCCGTGATGCTCCATCACGTGTTTCACCACGGACAACCCGAGCCCGGTGCCCCGTTCCGCTTTCGTCGTGAACAGGGCGTCGAATATCCGAAACCGGAACTCCTTCGGGATACCCGGCCCGTTATCCTCCACCGACAGGCAGACCCAGCCCGGCTCTTGCCAGCTGTGGACGCGAATGACCCTTGGCGCCGGCATGCCCTGCATGGCCTGGCTTGCGTTGGTGACCAGGTTCAGCACCGCCTGACGGACCAGCGCGATTTCGCCTGTCAGCATGGGCAAGTCCGGGTCGAGGGTCATTTCCGTCAGAATCTCCTGCTTGGTGAGAATGGGGCGGGCCACGTCCAGGCACGCGGTTGCGACGGTGTTCAGCGAGTAGGGCGTGCGCTTGCCGGGCGTCTGGCGCAGATAGTTCATCGTCGTGCGCACGATGTCCGTGCAATGATCGATCTGCGCGCTCATGGTCTTCAGACGCGCGTCCAGGTCGGGCCGGTCGGGGTTGCGCAGGAGCATCTCGATATGCGTGCCGATGACGGACAGCGGCGTGCCGAGATCGTGCATGGTCCCCGTGACCAGACGGCCCAGGGTCTCAAACCGGTTCGCCTGAAACGCCAGTTCTTCCAGCGCGCGGTGTTCGAGCATCTCCCGGCGTTTCGCGAGAGAGGCGCGGACGCGCGCCAGCATCTGGTTGTTGTCGAACGGTTTTTCCATGTACGCGAAGGCGCCGAAGTCCATCGCCTGGACCGCCGTGCCCAACTGACCGTAACCCGTGAGAATGATAACCTCCGCTCCCGGGAACCGCTCGCGCACCTGCCGTAACAGGTCGATGCCCGACTGGTCGGGCATCCGGAGGTCCGTAATGATCAGGTCGATGACCTCATGCTCCAGGAACGCCATCGCCGCGGCGACACCGTCCGCGGTCAAGACGCGATACTCCTCCTTGAGCAGCATTCTCAGCGCCTGACGCGGACCGTTCTCGTCATCCACAATTAGAATGGTTGCCTGATTGCCCTCCATAGGGAGGTCCCCATCCACCGTGTCCACAAATTCGACGACTGCTGTTTGCGTGGCCATAGTGCATGATTCCTTACACGAGTTTGGACGAAAAAATGCATGAGCAAGAGAGCAAGTGTCGTGCCAGCAAATACGTTTCCGGCAGAACCGGCAGAGATTTATTGATTTATCGCCGTATTCGCGGCTGATTGCAGTTGTTCAATTCTGTACAAAGGGCCGATGAGTGGCCAGACGGCGTTCAAAAATGTACAAGCGGAGACTGGCGCGTAGCGGCCGGAGTATGCATAGACCCGTGTATCGGCGAGGGAGTTCTTGCATCCAGGCAGGGATTTCTGATAAGGTTTTTACGTTCACGACGGAACAAGGGAGTCAAGATGGCCCCGCGGTATAACAATAAGCGCATGGCAATGTGGCGTATCTGCTTTACGCAGTGGGTACGCACGCATGCCATTACGGCGCGGGGCGCTCCTCCTGAGGGCAAAGCCGTGAGCTAGACACAAGCTCCAGAAGAAACGGTAAGTCGCCGCAGGTGAGGCCCAGCCCAACCTGCGGCGATGTGTTTTTGGGGTCCTGTTCGACAGGGCGGGATCGGGAAATGCGGCCGGCGATACGGACGGCCGCAAGGACGATGAGGAATACAGACCATGGCTACATTCAACCCCGAATACTGGGAAGTCGCAACGGACGCGTCGCGTCTGGACCGGTTCTCCTCGCATGCGGCCCTTTGGTTCGAGACGGATACGGACCGCGAGCGGCGCTATGCGATGCAAGACTTCTATCGTGCGGTTTCCCCCGTGGTCCGCGGCCTCATCGACAGCAAGCTGACGCGGCGGCAGCGGGAAATCCTGCGGCTGTACTACATCGATGGTAAAACGCAGGAGGATATCGCGGCGCTGCTCTCGGTCAGCCAGTCTACCGTAAGCCGGCACCTCTTCGGCACGGTGCGCTCGGGCAAGAAGGTCGGCGGCGCCATTCCCAAGCTGCGCAAAGCCATAGACGTCGCGGCGCCCCCTGAGGTCGAGCGGGCGCTCGTGGACCTGCGGCGGCGTCTGGCATGCGCCTCCTGAACGTGACGGCGGCGGCGCGAAACCGTCCATCCGGACTGGAAAAGACGGGCCGGCAAACGCGCCGCCGCCGTGCCGGAGGAAGCGGGGAACGGGACTTGCATGAGCCGCAAGCATGTGCTACACTTAGCCTGTGACCAGTGGAGACCTCCACTCCCCAGGATCCGGTGGAGGGGGACAGGGTCAAGAAATTCTTGACACGAGCGTGTAAGTTTGGTTAAATGAGTTATTGGACGCCTGGACGGGGCAGGCGTCGTGCCAGAATGGACAGGTAACAAGTCTACGTGCAGAAGGAGAGACAGCAATGAAGAAGGTAGTCATGTTGGCGTTGATGGCTGCTCTGGTCGCCGGCACGGCGCAGGCCGCGAAAGTCTGGGACGACATGTCCTGGTGGGGCAACACAGGCGCGACGCCGGAACCGTACAAGTGCGTGAAGCATCCCGGTTACTGGTGGTGGCCGACCGTCCCCGCCTCGAACGCCGATGACGGCGAACTGTGGGGCAACCGCGGCATTGTTTACAGCATGTGGGAGCCGGCGGCGCCGCCAGCGGAACAGATTGCCGCGCCGCCCGCGCAGCCGGAAGCCCCGCCGGTGCGCACGGCCATCCTGATGAACAATGTCCTGTTCGACTTTGACAGCGCCGTGCTGAAGCCGGAAGGCAAGGCCGAGATCGACAAGCTGGTCGAAGCAATGAAGCAGTATCCGGGCGACACGGTCGTCGTGCTGGGCCACTGCTGCAATATCGGCACCGACGCCTATAACATGGGCCTTGGGCAGCGCCGCGCGGATTCCGTGAAGGCGTACATGGTCCAGCAGGGTGTCGCCGCGGAGCGCATCCAGTCGGTCAGCAAAGGCGAGACCTCCCCGCTGAATGACAACAGCACGCCGGCATTGCGCGCCCTGAATCGCCGCGCCGAATTCCAGATCACGGTTGTCAACTAATATCTAACGGCCTCAGGCCGTTACCGCATACGCAAGCAGCGTTCAGGCCCTGGTGCTTCGTGCGCCGGGGCCTTGTTGTCTGACAACGGTCTCGTGGAGCGTCAACCATGTCCGCGGAAGAGGAGGCAAATCCGCTGCGGCCGCTGCTGGACCGCTTTATCCAGATGGTCGTCTTCGAAGCGGGCTTGGCCGAGCGGACCTTGGCCGCCTATGCGGCGGACTTGCGCCAGTATCTCGACTATCTCGAGGAAACCGGCATCGACGCGCCCGCGGGCATTATGCGCGAGGATATCGTCGACCATTTGACCGGCTTGCGGCTCGGGGGCATGGCGGCGCGGTCCATCACGCGTCACTTGAGCGCAATCCGGCGTTTTCACCGCTTTCTCAAGGAGGAAGGTATCGTGCGTCTGGACCCGGCGTCCGACCTCGAGACGCCGCGGCTCCGGCGTGGCTTGCCCCATGTGCTCAACGGCGAAGAAGTGGAGCGGTTATTGGCCGCACCGGACAACGCGGCTCCGGCCGGCGTGCGCGACGCGGCCCTGCTCGAACTGTTCTACTCTTGCGGGCTGCGCATTTCCGAGCTTGCGAAACTGCCGCTGCGTGACGTATCGCTGGAGGAGAGCCAGCTGCGCGTGCGCGGCAAGGGGTCGAAGGTCCGGCTGGTACCCTTGGGCGCTCGCGCCATAGAACGGCTGCGCGCATGGCTTGACGTACGCAACGCGGGGCCGGTCCACGACGACGCGCTGTTTCTCGGGCCGCGCGGCCGGCGCATGAGCCGGACCACGGTATGGAAGATTGTGAAGCGGTACGCGCGCTCGGCCGACATCACGCAGAATGTCACACCGCATATGCTGCGCCACTCCTTCGCGACCCATCTGCTCGACAACGGCGCCGACCTGCGCGCCGTGCAGGAAATGCTCGGGCATGCCGATATCAGCACGACGCAGGTCTACACCCATGTCAGCGTGGAACGCCTCACCCAGGCCCACAAGCGGTTTCACCCGCGCGCCTGAACAGGCAGCCGGAGAATAAGGCCCAACCGCTGGGATGGCGGGCGGCGGGGGGCCGTTACCGTTCCTTCGCGTAGATGACCCGGTTGATCAGCGGCAGGAAGTCCGACCAGGCTTGGCGCTTGTCGCGCGTTTCCTCGATAACGCGCGCGACAGCAGCCGTCTGCGCGTCCAGGTTGTCGATGTGGTAAAGAGCGACGGCCTCTAACGTTTTCGGCAGCACCGGCGCGCCGTTCACGAACTCGCCGTGGTGCGACAGGACGCAGTGTATCAGTTCCATGCGCAAGTTGCGCGGAAACCCGTCGATCGCGCGGATGCGGTCCTGCACCAGGTCCACGCCGATTTGCACATGCCCGATCAGCTTGCCCTCGGTGGTGTAGTCGACGAACAGGTCGTGCGACATCTCCTGCAGTTTGCCGATATCGTGCAGGAACACGGCGGTAAGCAGGAGGTCCCGGTCCAATTCGGGGAAAAGCTCGCACATGGTCTGCGCAATGCGCCCCATCTCGTAACAGTGCCGCACCAGCCCACCGCGATACGCATGGTGCCACTTTTTCGCGGCCGCGGCGGAGGTAAAGCGCTCCATGAACGCCCTGTCCTCAAAAAACGACCCCACGAGTTGCTTCAACCACGCGTTCTCGATCGTGTCCAGCACGGCGCGCAGCCGATTCAGGTCCGCGCCCGTGTCTTCGGCGGCGGAGACGAGGTCGTCCGTGCTGTATTCGCCCTCGCGCAGCGGCAGCACCTGGTCCACCTGAATCTGGAGGTTGCCCTGGTAGACGTTCACGCGCCCGCGCACGTTCACCACGTCGCCCACCTCGAACAGACGCGCCACTTCCGCCGCGTTGTTCCAGAGCACGCCGCCGATGTCGCCGGTCTTGTCCTTGAAGACCATGCCCAGAAAATGGCCGCCCGACTGCTTGGGCCG
Source organism: Candidatus Hydrogenedentota bacterium (assembly GCA_018005585.1). Classification (NCBI taxonomy): domain Bacteria; kingdom Pseudomonadati; phylum Candidatus Hydrogenedentota; species Candidatus Hydrogenedentota bacterium. Next base: position 15,320 of record JAGMZX010000101.1, read on the forward strand.
CAAGTCCTTCCGCACCGCGACGAAGTAGTCGTTGACGGTGTCGCCTTCTTGAAGCCGATTGACATACTGACTTTTCATGCGCGCCTCTCCGCAGCCCGTGGGCATTGAGGATGTAGAGTAGCTTTTGGGTCACACGGCGCGCAAGGCGCCCTTCACGCGCGATACCACGCGTCGTAACACGGGTCGTCCGCCTTTCTCATGGCCCGCCGCAGCAACGCGTGCATCTCCGCGACACGCTCCGCGTGCGCCGGCTCCCCGGCGAGATTGACGCATTCGCCGGGGTCGGCTTCCAAATCGAAGAGTTGCGCGGTGCGCCGGCCCCCGACGATATAGCGGATAAACTTCCACCGTCCGGTGCGTACGGCCCGCTGCACATCGCGGTACGCGAAGAAAAGCAATTCGCGGCCTTGCGCGCCCGCGCCCGTGAACGCGGACGCGGCGCTTGCGCCTTCCGGCGCGGCTGGGTCCACAAGGCCGGACAAGGCTGGAAACACATCCGAAAGATACCACAATGCGTCACGTTGTTCGCCGCGCGGGATTCCCGGGCCGCACAAGATGAGCGGTACGCGCACGCTGTGCTCGTAGAGATTCTGCTTGCCCAGCAGCCCATGGCTGCCGATGGCGAGCCCGTTGTCGGAAGCAAAGACGATGATGGTGTTTCCGGCCCGGCCCGATGCTTCCAGCGCCTCGAGCACGCGCCCGACCTGCGCGTCGAGATGGGAGATCATGCCGTAATACGCGGCGAGATGCCCGCGGACCGTCTCGGGCGTGCGCGGCCACGGCGCCAATTCCTCATCGCGGATGCGGAGTTCTCCGTTGTCGAACGGATGTTCCGGCAGGAAGTTCGACGGCAGCGGCAGGCTGTCCGGCGCGTACCTGCCGGCGTAGTCGCCCGGCGGCGTGCGCGGGTCGTGCGGCGCGCTGTATGCAACATACGCAAGGAACGGTGCATCTCCGTCGTAGTCGCGCAGGAACCGGACGGCGCTGTCGCTGAACAGTTCGCTCGAAAATGCGCCGCCCGTGTAAGCCTTTCCCTTCGGGTACTCGCCCGACGGATCAAAATCGAACACGGTCATTTTTGAATGGTCGGACATGCCGCCGAAGAAGATCGCGGCCCCGGCCGCGAATCCGCGCGTCAGAGACTCTTTACCGTTGTGCCACTTCCCCGTCACGAAGGTGTGGTACCCGGCCGCGCGGAATTGCTCCGGGAACGTGACACAGGGACTCGAGTCCGCCACGGGCGGCACGCTGCCCGGCCCGAGCAGGGATGCAGGCAGATGGAAAAGCGGCCTTCCGGTCAGCAGCATGGCGCGGCTGGCCACGCAAACCGCGGGCAGCGTCGACCCCATGATGTGCGCGTTTGTGAACGCCGTGCCGCGCGCCGCCAACGCATCCAGCGCGGGCGTCTGGATGTTCGGGTTGCCCAGCGCATGAATCGTGTCGAAGCGCTGATCGTCGGTGAGCAAGAAGAGGATGTTCGGCGGCTGCGCGGCAGCGGAGGAAGTCCGCATGCCGCCGCCCAAGGCCAACGCGGCAGCGCCCGACCCCGTCCACCGCAGAAACGCGCGTCTCGACGTATACATCGCGTGTCTCTACACCTGGTCCGGCACGACCCAGGGTTCGCGATAGACACGCTTCACGAGCGCGTTTGCTTCGTCGTCGCCGATGAACCCTTCCGTCGCCGGATCGATGTGCAGGCGCCGCCCGGTGCGGTACGCGATATTGCCATAGTGGCATAGCAGTGTCGAATAGTGCACCTGCTCGATATCGGCCCGCGGCAATTCCCGGGACCGTATGCACGAAATAAAATCGGCGATGTGCGCCAGTTGCATCGCCATGAACTGGCCGGTCTCCGCAAGAACCGGTTCCTCGTTTGCGTCGAAGACCTGCCAGCCGTCGCTGTGACGCCCGAGAAACATGAACTGCTTGCTGCCGTAGATTTCGATACGCGTGCCGTTGAAGGGCCAGTTTGGAATGCCGTCCTCGTCGCGCGCGGGCACGTCCGTCTTCTTGAGGTACGGCGTCCAGAGCGTCTGCTCGAAGACCATGGTCAACCCGTCATAGTCCCAATTGACCGTGTGCGTGTCGGGCGTTTCCTGGTCGTCCTTGAAAAAGTGGATGCCGCCCGCTGAGGTCACGCTCTTCGGATACTGCCGGTCGATCATCCAGCGTGCGATGTCAATTTGATGCACGCCGTCGTTGATGATGTCGCCGCCGGAGAAGTCCCAGAACCAGTGCCAGCTATAGTGGAACCGGTTCTCGTTAAAGGGCCGCGTGGGCGCGGGACCAAGCCACATGTCGTAATCGACGCCTTCCGGCGGCTCGGAATCGGGTTTGCGCCCGATGGGCGAACGCACCTTGCTGTTCAACACGCGCACGAAGTGCACCTCGCCAAGTTCTCCCGACTGGATGTAGTCGAACGCCTTCTGGCAATACGCGCCGCTGCGGTTCTGCGTGCCGGCCTGGACCACGCGCGCATACTTGCGCGCGGCCTCCACCATCTTCCGGCTTTCCCAGATGTTGTGCGACGTCGGCTTCTCGACGTACACATCCTTGCCCGCCTGGCAGGCGAGCACCGTGCCCAGCGCATGCCAATGGTCCGGTGTCGCGTTGATGATTGCGTTGACCTCGGGGTTATCCAGCATCCGCCGGAAATCCTGCAGCACTTCCGGGCGCGTCCCCGTTACGCTCTCGATGTTCTTCGCGCACTTCTCCGCGCGGCGCAGGTCCGGGTCCGCCACCTGCCGGATTTCCACGTCGCTCCGCTTCGCGAACAGGTCCGCCAGGTAACAACCGCGCCCGCCGCAGCCCATCAATCCGATAACGACCCGGTCGTTTGCGCCGGCGGCGCTCACCGAAAACCCGAGCGCCCCCGCCGCCACGCCCACGGCCGCGCCGTGTTTCAAGAATGCTCTGCGATTCATCTCTTCCATGACGCGTCTCCTCTTGTGACCCCGGCGGTCTTGCCCTATTAAGACACGCCCGCACCGCCCAGTCAATGCCGACCGCACCTCGGCGGGAGCGGCGCGATGCGAATCCCCCTGCCGAAGAGCCGCATGAGAGAGTGACCTTGCAGGTCGTTCAAGGCATTTGGGCGTGGGAAAACCAAGGTCCTTGACACGGGCGGCTCGTTGGTGCAACATTCAGGTCGGCCTGAGCATGTCTGTCGTGGCAGTGCAGGCATGCTTGGGGCCGTTACAGTTTGTGTGGGAAACGCACACGCCGGGGAGCTACGGTGAAGACCGGAAGGGAAGTACGTTTCCGTGCTGTTTGGCATGGGGCATTTAAGTCGGGATAGGCAATCAGGCGCATCGGTCTGGTAAGCCGCTGAACCGCGTAATGCCCGCCGGTACATAGTACCGCCCGTTTCGCAAACTGTGCCGCGAGACGCGGTCTGTCGGAAAGCCCCAACCCCCAATGCCCCGGAGTGGGGTTGAAATGGAGATGGGCAAGAGTCTCTGGACACGGCCGCTGAGCGGGGCAGGAGCATGTTTGCTTTCCGCAGCTCCGCCTTTGGTAATGGTCCTTGCAACAACGTTGATAGGCGCCTGGATGTTTGTGGGCATAGGCGGTCCGCCTTTCATACAAAGGACGCTTGCCCTCCCGTGGTTTTCATTCGGGCCCGCGATCATGATTGCCCGGGGCCAGGGTTTTCAGGAGGTAGCGCTTGCCGAGTGCCCGGAGGTGAGTGCGTTTCTTAATCAGGAGACGGCTTCCCTCGATGTCGCTAGACTTCCCGATCTTCTGCCGACGCAAGCGCTGCATTTCCACCACGGCCAACACCTCTACCTGCTTTATACGATAGGATTGGCGTGGCGCTGGTTCGGCATCTCATGGCTCACGCTGAAGGTCCTGCTCCTGGCGTTCTATACAATGCTGTTTCCTATCGCCTACGGTCTGTTTCGCCTGGGCATGAACCGGGTTCTGAGCGCGGCAGGCGCAATGCTCTTCTTGATGACGCCCTTTATGTTCGACATGGTGCTGGAGCCGCGGGATTTTCTCAAGGCGCCGTTTATCCTTGCCATGATGCTGCTTATCGGGCACGTAGTCAGGAAGTCCGTCAAGTTTCGCGCTCTCCTTGGTCTGGCTGCGGCGCTTGGCCTTGTTGTCGGCGTGGGGCTGGGTTTTCGCCACGATATCCGCATCTGTCTCATCCCCTGTATCTTTGCCCTTGCATGCTGTCCTCGAGGGGACAAGAGGAGGCCTCACCTGCAACGGGTTGCGGGCGTCGTGGTATTTCTCGTGTCCTACATGGTCTTCTCTTGGCCGGTTCGGAATGCATACATCGAGTCCGGCACCCCGAGTCATGATGTGGTCATGGGATTGGCGACGCGGCTGGAGGACCGACTGGGGCTCGAGCGGGCGTCGTATGAGCGGCAGTATCACTTCCGAGACTGCCTTGCATGGGCCACGGTGAACGCTTATGCGCGGCGCGCGCTTGACCAGGAACAACCGCTTCATGACGATACGCCGGAACAGGAACAAGCAGGTCGGCAGCTCGTCATCGATGTCGTGAAGACTTTTCCCGCCGACATGCTGTTACGGGCTTATGCCACAGTCTTGTGGGTGCTCAGTGGGGCATTCTGGCCGTATCCGGACCTTGCGCCGCCGCCACATGCTTGTCTCCAAAGGTATGGGGTCCTGTGCGCCGTAGCGGCATTGTTGATTTTGAGTGCACAAAGCACACGGTTAGCCGGAACGGTCCTCGTGCTGTCGCTCTATTTCTTTGGATACATCTGCATCCAATTTCAATATCGACATGCGTTTCATCTGGCCTTCGTTCTACTTTGGATAGTGGGTTTCTTAATCCATCAGGCTTTGCGCGTCTTAAGTTATACGTTACGCGGAGGAGGAGGCGGGGGTGCAGTGGCGCTGCTGTGGCCGCCATCGCGCTGGTGGCGCGCCCCTGCGCTGCGGCGCATGCTGTTTTTCGCCGTCGCTGCGACAGCTGCAATTCTGGCGCCCCTATGGGCGGCGCGCGCCTATCAAACCCGGACCGTGAGCCGGCTTGCGGACAAATACGCTGCCGCCGCACTGCGGGCGCTTGAGGTGGAAGCCCGACCCAAGGACGATGCGGTCCTGTTTCATCTACGCGAGCCACTGGAAAGCCAATTCTGCCGGCCGGAATCTCATGATCGCCGTTACCGTGACGATCAGCTTGCCGTGGAATTGCAGGCCAGCCTTGAACGGCGGGAAGTCCAGATCGTGTACGCGGCATCCGATGGGTTGCCCGACAGCCTGTCATGGACCTTGACGATTGAACCGACAGGCGCTGAGGGTACCGCGAGACTCTTCTTTCCCGTGTACGACACGCCCCGGAACAGCGGCGCACGGTGGTCCCGGTTTGTGGGGGTCGCGCTGCCGCGCGCGCACGAGAACGAGTTCCGCGGCCTGTACAAAGTAACGCATGAGGAGCAGTTTCCCCGGGCTCTGATTTTTACCCTCCCCGCCGACAGGCGCATGCTGCGGCCCTATCAGACGTTGACTTGGGGCCACGAGCGTCTGACCCGCTACAACATGCTCCCGTTGCGCGTCGAGGAATTCCCATTCTATCGGGCATTCGAAGCCGCCAATCTGCGAGCGGCTGGGCGTTATCCTCTGAGCAAACAACTGTATCGAGATGGATTGACCTCATGGCCCACCAACCTCACTTGGCTCGTGGGCTTGGGGGAGACCCTGGCGGCGGAAGGGGACTGGGAAGGCGCGGCAACCGTTTTCCGGAGCGGCATCGACTCGGACCCAGCCTACTATGTTCCGTACCGGCATCTGTACGAACTACTGTTGCGGCATTGCAGCGCGGAAAACCGGCTGGCGGAATGGCGCGAAGTACTTGGCGACTATTCAGCATTCGGCCCTGCGCATCGGTATCTAGCGCTAACCTTGGACGAAGCAGGGGATACCACGGCTGCCGTTGATGCCCTCCGCAAGGCCGTGGAATTGGACCCGTGCGACGGCGAGGCGTTTGCGATCCTGGGCGCGTTGTTACGGAAGGCAGGCAGGACTGAGGAAGCGATGGCAGCTTATCACGCGGCGCTGGAGCTCAGGCCGCGCGACCTGGCTATACGGCAGCGCCTGGACGGGCTTTTGGCGGAACGGCGCGCGGGGTAAGCTTGCGGCGGTTCGCCGGCCTGCTCATCGGCGCAGACCAATAGACGGAAATGCCGTGCTGTGCCGCGGGCTGATAATATGGGGTC
>JAGMZX010000102.1:0-8386 GCA_018005585.1 Candidatus Hydrogenedentota bacterium
ACGACGGTATCTCGCAAACCAATGACGCCCACCGCCATGCGTTCCGCGCCCGGCGCGTTGTAGATGATACAGTCCGTGCTGTCGAGAACGGCGGGACCGCCCACGAGCAGGTTGCCCGCGGCGTCGCGCGCGCCATGGTCGAGCAAGGCCGGCCACGCGCCGACATCCGCCCACGGAAACGCGCCGCACACCACGAGCACGCGCTGGGCGCGCTCCATCAGGGCATAGTCAATCGAGATATCCTCCAGCGTATCGAAAACACGGTCCGCCTCGCGCTCCTCCCCCTGGCGCAAAGCAGCAGTCATCTGCTGGACAGCTTCGTGCAAGCTGTTTCTGGCAACGGCCGTTTCGCTGAGAAACGTGGAGGCGCGCCAGAAGAACATGCCGCTGTTCCAGAGGTGGCGCCCGGAAGCCAGATAGGCCTCGGCCTTTGTCCGGTCGGGCTTTTCGTGAAACTGCCGCACCTCAAAGACCCGCGGCGCGGCAAAACCCGGCAGAGGCGGACGATCCGCCGCTACTTCGATGTAACCGAAGCCCGTTTCCGGCCGAGTCGGCGCAATCCCGCAGACGACGAGGGCGTCGTGACACTCCGCGGCGCGCAAAGCCGTGTCGATGCAGACGCGGAACGCGGCGTCGTCTCCGATACGATGGTCCGCCGTGGTGACGGCAAGACTGATTTCCTCCGGCCCCAGGCCGGCGTGCCGGGCCATGATCCAGGCCATGACAAAGGCCAAGGCGCCGGAAGTGTTCTTCTTGCCCGGCTCGCCCAGCACATTCGCATCCGGCACGCCCACACGGGCTTTCCGGATAGGCTCGACCAGATGCCTGCCGGTGATAACGTAGAGACGTTCGGGTGGTATCAAAGGGAGCAGGCGCTCAACAGCCTCCTCAAGCATGCTTTTCGCCGGGTTCACCAGCGGCAGAAGCTGCTTGGGCCGGACCCGGCGTGACAAGGGCCAAAAGCGCTCGCCCGCGCCGCCGGCCATCACGATTCCAAACCGCGTAATTGCCATAGCCTGTACCTCGTTCTCACCTCCGGCGAGCCGCCGCGCGTCATCGGCCTCAGGGCGGCGCGCCGCAACACCTGGTATTTCGAATCAACGCACGAACGGCCGCGTCATGTCAAGTCCGGGACGCCATTCCGGTCTTGCGTTGGCGCCCTTATTGCGCTACGCTTGCGCCCCATATGAATCGCAACCGGCTTACCCGAGACGCGCGGCTTGTGCTTGTCTTGAACGCCTTGTACGTGGCCGCGGACGCATTGTGCTCGATTTTCGTCGGCGTGTATTTGTGGATCAACAGCCTCGAACTGCACGTCGTATGTCTCCATTATCTTGCGCTGTATGCCGTTACTCCAGTCGTGTTTATTCTTGCGGGCTGGTATTCCCAGGCGCGGGACCGGCTGCACGTCTATCGCCTGGGCCTCTTCCTGCACGCCGTGTACTATGGGACCATCCTCTATCTGCGCGAGGACGCGGCGCGTCTCGCGCCGCTGCTTGGCGGGCTGCTCGGCGTGACCTGGGGCCTGTTCTGGGCCGGCAACAACGTCTTCAACTACGACGTATCGGGCAAGGGCAGACGCGAATACTACTTCGGCTGGCTTTCGGCGGTCTCTGGCGCGGCGCAGTTGTTTGCACCCATGCTCGCCGGATTCTTCATAGAGTTCATGCCCAACGGCCGCGCCGGCTATCACACCCTTTTCGCGCTTGCGGCTCTTCTCTACCTGACGGCCATGGCATTGAGTCTGCGCATGCCACCCGACAAAACGCCCCGCCCCTACCATATTCGCCGCGCTCTCTTTCCGGGGAAGGACCAGCGGGACTGGCGCATGGTGATGCTGGCCGCGTTCACGCTCGCGGGCGCATTCAGCCTTTTCAACGTGTTGCTTGGCATCGTCATGTTCATAGAGACCGGCAAGGAAGCAAACGTGGGTCTGTTTGCCAGCGCACAGGCGATGGTGGGCATTCTTATCGCCTACACCGTCGGCCGCATGGTAACCCCTCGGACGCGCAGGCGCGCCATGCTATTCTCGACCTGTTGTCTTCTGGCCGCGGGCACGATCATCCTATGGCGCTTCAATATCTACACGGTCATCGCGTTTGGATTCCTGCGATCCCTGGCGGGCCCTCTGTTCGAGATTCCCCACTCGAGCGTCCGTTTCGAGGTCATCGAGCAAAGCGCGCCCGCGCCCGGACAGCACATTGAATACATCGCAGCGTGGGAGGCGCCCCTGGCCGTGGGGCGCGTGCTCATGGTGGGATTCCTGATAGCGCTGTACCTGCTTGCCGGGATGGTCGCGGTCCGCATTGTATTGTTCGCCCTGTGCGTCAACCGTTTCTTCACGTTCCTGCTTCTGTCCCGCACGTCCGCCATGCGTCACACGGCGGGCCGCCGGTAGCGACTAGGTTCACCTCCGGCGCCACCCCGCGAGCACCTCGGCGTACAGTTCCTCATACTGCGACACAATGTCCTCGCGGTTGTACAGGCGTAACGCGCGTTCGCGCCCGCGCCGGCCCATTTCCCGGGCTTTTGCGTCGTTCGTCAGCAGTTCTATCGCCTGCGCGCTCATCGCCTCAATGTCCCCCACCTCGCACAGGCAGCCCGTGACGCCGTCCTCGACGACTTCGACGATGCCGCCGCTGCGCGTGGCCAACACGGGAATCTGACACGCCATGGCCTCAAGCGGAACGAGCCCAAAACTCTCGTGTTCACTGGGCTGGAACACCAGGTCCGCACAGGGAAGGATTTCCTCGATGTTCTCCTGGCTGCCGAGATAGCGGACCTTGTCCGCAACGCCCAACTGCTTCCCGACACCGACCGCGGCCATGCGTTCGGGACCCTCGCCGACCATGATGAGCCGCGCCGGAATGCGCTCTGCGACGCGTTTGAAGACACGCACCACGTCCGTCACGCGCTTCACGGGCCGGAAGTTCGAGATGTGCATGATAATCTTCTCGCCGCCGTCCGCAAGGTGGCAGCGCCGTAACGGCGAATTGTTGAATTTTCGCGGGTCCACGAAGTTGTAGATGGTTCTGACACGGTCTTTGAGTCCGAACTCGCGCTCGGTTTCCGCCGTCAGCCACTGCGACACCGCCGTCACGGCCTGGCTCTGCTCCATGGCGAACTTTGTGATGCGGAAGAAAGAGGCGTCCGTTCCCACGAGCGTAATATCGGTGCCGTGCAGCGTGGTCACGATGGCGTAGCGCCGTTCCTCCGGCAGCATCCATTGGGCGAACAGCGCGGATGCCGCGTTGGGAATGGCGTAGTGCGCGTGCCACAGGTCGATCTCGTATTCCTCGGCCACTTCGCAGATCTTGGCAGCCAGCGCCAGCGAGCTCGGCGGCGTGCGAAACAACGGATAGGCCGCAATGTCCACGTCGTGGCTGTAGACATTGGCGTGAAAGCCCTTGAGCCGGAACGGCACCTCATAGGCCACAAAATGCACCGTATGCCCCCGTTCGGCGAGTGCAATTCCCAGTTCAGTGGCCAAGACGCCGCTGCCGCCCGCGGACGGATGACAGGTAATTCCGATTCTCATGGCGCGTGCTCCCTTTCAAGTCAGACCGGGCGGCAAGTCAAACCCCAAGGGCGCGTCCCCATAGAATGGTTCGCCATATCTTACGCCGACACGCGAGCCCCAGTACCCCGCGCGCGCCTCAATGGCGTCCCAGAAGGCTTCCGACGCCACCCAGGTCGGCTCGCCCGGATACGCAGGGTTGTACAACTGCGACCGGAACGCTCTCAACGCGTCGATCTTGGCGTCGAACACGCCGGTAATATCGACGACAAAGCGGGGTTCGGCGCCCGTCTCATGATATGCATTATAGTAATATATAACACTTGCCCGATGCGGCTCCTGGCCCGTATCCACCTTGCGCACACCCGCGAGGAAGTTGGCGTCCTTTGCCAGCGCGTGCGCCGCCGCATGGTCCGGATGACGGTCCGGAATCATGGGGGCAAGCAGGACCTTGGGCCGCCATGCGCGAATACGACGAATCACGGCCTCGCGCTGCTCCGGGTCATTCGCAACCCGCCCGTCTGGCAGGCCGGCCCCCTCGCGGACAGCGGCGCCCAGCAGACGCGCCGCTTCGCGCGCTTCCGCCTCCCGTTCCTCCGGCCGCCCGCGCGTGGCGAGTTCGCCGCGCGTCAGGTCGAGAATGCCAACACGGAGCCCCCGGCGCGACAGCTTGATGATCGTGCCGCCGGCGCCCAGGTCCGCATCGTCCGGATGGGCCCCCACGGCGAGTACGTCCAGCGTCATAGTTCTATCTCCGTCATGACAGATGATTCGATATCGAGCGCGTTCAGCAAGCGCGGCACAAGCCCCCACCCGTGCTCGAACAGAAACGAGAACAACGTGTACACCCGCTCCTGCGGCTTGCGGTCCGGCGCCAGCGCATGGCGCAGGCGCTCAACCTGTTTGCTCACGGCAGCGGTCTGCGCCTGGTCCGCGCGGCGCAACAAGCGTTCCATCCGGTCCAGGTCCGCCGCCGTCCTGGCGTGCAGGGCGCGCGCGGCGTCACGCGCGGGACTGGGCGCGTCCAGCGAGCCGAAAGCATCCGCAAGCGCTTCGACGGCGCCAAGCACCGTGGCGCGGCCCCGGCGAAGCGCATCGAGCGCAGGATGCGCCGCAACTGCGGCCAAGGCGCTGTCCAGCAGGGTCTCACCGCTGTCTGTCACGTCAGACGGAGCCCACCGGAACTTCTCCAGCAGTTTCCTCAGCTTCACCGTGACCAGCACGGCGCTCGCGCGGGGATACACGACCGGCATCGGCAGTTCAAACAGGGCAAAGAATTCCTTCAGTTGCGCCCAATAGGCGATCTCGCCGGGTCCCGCCACATAGGCAAGCGCCGGGAACAGCGCCTGCTGCACGACACAGCGCAGCGCCACGTTCGCGCTGAAGCGGTCCGGACTGCTCTCCAGTAACGCCGTCATCTGGGCGGGAGTCCAACTCAACTGATTCTCGGGCGCAAGGAACACTCCTTTTTCGAAAACAACTTTGCGCCGCCGGCCGTCAATCTCCACGAAGAAATTGCATTCGTGCCCGGCTTTGACCAACTGCGGCGCAAAACCAAGTGCTTCAAGCTGCCGCGCGGCTTCCCGCAACCGCGTGGTGCCCGCCAGCGGCGATGCTATCTCCCGGGCGAGCACCGGCGCGGCGATACGCCGCGCCGCAGGCAGCCGCGGTTCGAAAATCACCAGCGGCGTATCGCGAAACAGACGCGCGAGCAGGCGGGCGGTCCATGCGGCGAAAGACTCCGCGCCGTCGAGCGACTGATGCAACCACTCCGTTATCGCGGGGGCATGTTCCGAACCCGGGACCGCCTCCGCCAGCGCATCTACCAGGCCGTGCAACGAGTCTTCGGCAGGAATGCGATGCAGCGGCAGGGCGTCCACCGGCTGCGCGGGCGCATAGGTAAGACGAAGCGGCTGGTGACGTCGCGTCAGCACGGATACGCTGCGCGCTTCTTCGAAATCGTGGTCGTCGCTGCCCAGCCAGAAGACAGGCACGACGGGTCTGGCGTGGGTGCGCTCCAGACGCGCCGCAAGCTTGATGGCGGTCATCGCCTTGTAAATCGTGTACAGCGGGCCGCTGAAGAGTCCAGGCTGCTGGCCCGTAACAATGACCGCCTCATTGCCGGCGAACGAACGTTCCAGGCCCAGTCCGTGCTGATACGCGCGCATGTCCTCAACGAGCAGCGGGTCCCACGGCGTGATTTCCGGCAACGCCCCGGACCGCGGCGAAGGCTCGAAGACGCTTCGCGCCGGCCCCGCGTAAAAGGTCATCAACGCAGGCGCTTCGCCGCGATACGCATCCGGAAGACTCAGCATGGCCTCAAACCTTGGTTCCAGCCAGGATCAGGCGGGGGCTGTCTTCCCGCCACGCGCCGCCCGCGAAATCGCCGAAGCGCTGCTCCGCGGAAAGGCCCGCCTCCGCGAGCAGCGTTGTGAGTTCCGCCCCGGTATACAGCCGGACCGACTCCTCATAGGCCGCCACGACGGCGCCATCCTGCTTCACGATGGTCCTCTTGTTCACGCGGGCGGCGCGTTCGTCCAGCCAACGGTGTTCCTCAACCAGGTACGCGCCCGCGCGCCGCTCCGTATGCGGGGCAAGCGTCGCACGGACTTGCGGAGCGTTCAGAAAATCGAGCAGGAAGCGTCCGCCGGAATGCAGGACGCGCCCCATCTCGCGCGCCGCCTGCACGTTCTCCGAATCCTCCAGGAAATAGCCAAAACTGGTGAAGAAATTGAACACAACATCGAACGCTTGACCCACAAAGGGCAATGCGCGCATGTCGCCGCGGACGAACCGGAGCGCGGAACCACCTCGCCGGCGCGCCAACGCCAAGAGCGACGGCGAGTAATCCAGGCCGGTCAGGCGCGTCGTCCGTTCCGCCAGATGAACCATGTGCCGCCCCGCCCCGCAGCACAGGTCCAGCGCGCGGTCGGCGGGACCAAGCCCTGTGCAGGCGGCAGCAAAGGCGGCCTCCTGCGCCGCCGCCTCGATGCTTCGGTGCGCGTACACCACGGGATACAAGCTGTCGAACGCGTCCGCGAACCAGTCCGCCGCGATTGAAGTTTCCCGCCGGACCACGATGCGCCGTCCTTCCGCCGCGCCGTTGCGCGGCGCGGTTATTGCGCGCCCCAATGTTCGAAGGCATCATGAATGGCGCGCACCGCCTTGCCGAGGTCCTGTTCGTCCACGCCCACGATGATGTTCATCTCCGACGAACCCTGGTCGATCACGCGCAGGTTTACGTGCGCCTCGGCCAGGGCCGAACAGAGGCGCGCGGCCACGCCGATATAGTGGTTCATGCCCACGCCCACCGTCGCGATGATCGCTATTCCGTGGGTGAGGCTGATATTGTCCGGCTTACACCGTTCCCGCAGCAACTCGCACAGCGCGTCCCCTTTCTGACCCAATTCCTCATCGCGGACGATCAGCGAAAGCGTGTCGATGCCCGTGGGCATGTGTTCCCAGGCCATGTCAAGTTCTTCGAGCACTGACAGGACCCGCAGCCCGAAGCCGCGCTCCTTGTTCATGAAGGCTTTTTCCATGTTGACCATGGTGAAGCCCGAGCGGCCCGCGATGCCGCAGACCACCTGCCTGCTCTTGCGCCGCGCCACAATGGTCGTGCCCGGATGATCGGGTTCTTTCGTGTTGCGGATGTTGATCGGGATGCCCAATTCGCGCACGGGGAAGATGGCCTCGTCGTGCAGCACGGTCGCGCCCATGTACGAAAGCTCGCGCAATTCCTGGTACGTGATCTCTTCGATCCATTTCGCTTCCGGCACGATGCGCGGGTCAGCCATGCGGAACCCGGAAACATCCGTCCAGTTTTCATACAGATAGGAACCGGAAGCACGCGCAACGATCGAGCCCGTGATATCGCTGCCGCCCCGCGAGAATGTCTTGATGCGCCCGTCCGGCGTTGCGCCGTAGAAACCCGGCACCACGAACAGCCCCGGCCCCTGCAGCCGTTTCGCGAGCAGGTCATAGGTCACGGTATCCAACCGTCCCATCGCGTCAAAATGGATGCATTCCGCCGGGTCCACGAAAGTGGCGCCCAGCAACTCCGCGAGCAGGCGTCCATTCAGGTACTCGCCGCGCGACGCCATGTAGTCCGCCTCTTCGAAATGCGTAACATGCGACGCAATCTCTTCAAGACAGGCCTCCACATCGAACCCGAGATTGAGTTCCCGGGCCAATTCCGTAAACCGCTGGGAAATGATTTCATACGGTTCCGAAACGTCCAGCCCCTGCCGCGCCATGCTGTGCCACGTATAGAGCAGGTCCGTGATTTTCTTATCGGTCGAGACACGCTTCCCTGGCGCCGAAGGCACAACAAAACGCCGCGCAGGATTGGCGCGGATGATTTCCGCCACCTGACGCGCGCAGGCAGCGTCCGCCAGCGATGTCCCGCCAAATTTACACGTAATTCCGCTCATGTTTCATACACTCCCCGGAACAACCTCGCCTGACCGACACACACCGGGCGCGTCGCGCACCAGACGACGCGCCCACAGCCGGCTAGGGTATCAGGCTTTCCACCCAGCGCCGGACGTCGTGATAGGTGACGAAAACCATCAAAAACACAATAAAGAAGAGCCCAACCATCTGAAAACGTTCGACAAACTTCGGGTTCAACGGACGACGCCGGATACCTTCGATGCCGTGAATCACCAGTAGGCCGCCATCAAGGACCGGCAGCGGCAGCAGATTGAAGACGCAGAGGTTGATGCTGATGAATGCCGTCAGGCGTATGAGCCACATCAGCCCTTGTTCGGCAGCCTGGCTGGTCGCGCTGGCAATCATGAGCGGTCCCCCGAGATTGGTCGGGCTCACCGTTCGCGCCAGGAGCGCTTCAATGGTCCGCACGACGAC
>JAGMZX010000102.1:8486-21335 GCA_018005585.1 Candidatus Hydrogenedentota bacterium
TCGAGTCCGCTGGCGGGCATATCCGGGACGACCTTCTCGACCAGGGCCGTCTGGAACTGCGCCACGCCAAAACGCGGATGTTCCTCGTCGCCGATCACCTTCGGTGAAATGGGCGAGACATACCGCGTTGTGGAACCATCGTCATTCGTGCGTTCGAGCTCCACATGGCATACGCGGCCGGCGCCGCCCAGCAAGGCGTTCAGCGCGATATCCGTGAAACTGTCCACCGCTTCGCCGTCGATTTCGCGCACCACATCGCCCGTCTGCCAGCCGACGGCGTCCGGTTCGCCGCTGTACGCGCCGGGTTCAGCGCCGGGCCGTTCGATATAGAGCGGCGCGGTCAGCGCGGGCGCGTCCTCCGCCACTTTGCCGATTCGCCCGGTCACCTCCCACTCGGGAACCATGGGCCCCGTCATGGCCAGCGCCGCGTACAGCAACACGGCCAGCACGAAGTTCATGAGCGGCCCCGCAATCACGACGATGAAGCGCTGCCAGACGGGTTTCTTGTTGAACCACCGGTGCTCGGGCACATGGCCATAGGTCTGGTCACGCTCCTCATCCGTCATTGGCGAGTCTTCCTGCCCCGCCATCTTGACGTATCCGCCGATGGGCAGAGCGCCAAGACAGTAGTCCGTTTCCCCGATTCGCACGCCGATCAGGCGCGGCGGCATGCCGAGGCTAAACCGGTCCACGTAGACGCCGCAGGCCTTCGCAGCGAGGAAATGGCCCAATTCGTGAAAGAAAATCAGCACGCCAAGGACAACGATAAAGATCAAGATACTGAAGATAAGCGACATCACACCCTCGCAATCATGGTTTCGACCGCGGCGCGCGCGCGGCGCCGCGCCTCTTCGTCCGCCGCAAGGACGGTCTCGAGGTTATTGTCCGCGACCACCGCACACGCATCGCATACGTCGCCGACGACATCGCTGATGCCCAAGAAGGAGATGCGGCGGGCGCAGAACGCCGCCACGGCCTCTTCGTTCGCGGCATTCAGGATAGCGGGCGCGGTGCCGCCCTCGAAAGCGGCCTGCCGGGCATAGGCCAGACAGGGAAACGCATCAAAATCCGGCGCGTCAAAGGAAAGGCTCTGAAGCGCGGCGAGGTTCAGGCGTTCCATCGGCGAGGCCACCCGCTCCGGATAGGTCAATGCAAACAGAATGGGGAATTTCATGTCGGTAACGCTAAGATGGGCCAGGATATGCCCGTCATTGAACTCGACCAGTCCGTGCACCACGCTCTGTGGATGAATAATCACCTCAATTTTCCGCGCCGGAAGATCAAAAAGCCACATGGCCTCAATAATCTCGAGCCCCTTGTTCATGAGCGTCGCGGAATCCACGCTGACCTTGGCGCCCATCTTCCACGTTGGATGCCGCGTCGCCTGTTCCGGCGTGACGTCACGCAGCGCCACGCGCGGTCGGCCATAAAACGGACCGCCGGAAGCCGTAAGATGGATACTGCGCACGTCTTCTTTCGCGTGCCCCTGAATGCACTGGAATATCGCATTGTGCTCACTGTCCACGGGCAATACCGGAACGCCCCGCCGCGCGGCACGCTCCATAATCAGGCGGCCCGCCATCACGACGGGTTCCTTGTTCGCCAAGGCGACGGCATTCCCCGCGTCAATGGCGCGCAATACAGGCTGCAGCCCCGCCGCGCCCACCATCGCGCACAGCACGACATCCACATCAAGCGCCGCCAGCGCTTCCAGACCCTCGGGGCCATCCAGGATGTTCGCGGAAGGGATGGCAGCGCGCAACCGGCGGGCGGCTGCACGGTCCGCCAACGCGGCAAAGGGCGGGCGAAATTCCTGCATCTGGGCGGTCAAGAGGTCGACGTTAGCGTGCGCACCGAGCCCAACGACCTCGAAACGGTCGCGGTACCGGCGTACGACCTCGAGCGCGCTGACGCCGATCGAGCCCGTAGACCCCAGAATGACAAGACGCCTTGTGCCCCGGGCTTCGCTCACGGCGCGTACCGCCCCGCGTCGGCGTCCTTCAACTGGGCCACATAACTTTCGAGAATGCCTCTGCTCTCGATGTGGCGCCGCAACAATCGCTTGATGTCCGCGGCCGTGGCAAGCCGAAGCGCCTCCTCGGCCAGTTCCCGAGCCGCGCCTATCGTTGTGTGCGTGACCACCTCGCGCACCATGGGTATCGAGATGGACGACATACTCAGCGACGTGACGCCAAGGCCGATGAGCAGCTCCGTGTAGAGCGGGTCGCCCGCCATCTCGCCGCAGATGCCGCAAGGAATACCGCCTTCGCGGGCCGCCTGCGCCGTCCACCGGACCATGCGCAACACCGCGGGATGCGCCGGTTCATAGAGGTACGCGATGCGCGAATTCTCGCGGTCTACCGCCAAGGAATACTGGATCAAGTCATTGGTGCCTATGCTGAAAAAATCGCATTCCTGGGCAAGCCGGTTCGCCGTGGCCACGGCGGAGGGCACCTCGATCATGGTGCCCACCTTTAAGCTGCCGTCGAAGGGAACGTTTTCGCGGGTGAGTTCCTCGCGGATGGCTTCGAGCACAATTTTGACGCGGCGCAATTCTTCGACGCCGCTGATCATGGGGAACATGACTTGCACATTGCCTTGGACGGAAGCCCGCAACATCGCGCGCAGCTGCGCCTTGAATATGTCCGGCCGCTCGAGGCAGAAACGGATCGCGCGCCAGCCCATCTGCGGGTTTTCTTCGCGATCCTGCTGCAGATAGGCGACAAACTTGTCGCCTCCGATGTCCATCGTGCGCAGCACTACTGGGAAAGGATGCGCCTTCTGAGACGCTTCCATGTAGGCGTCGTATTGCTCTTCCTCGGAAGGCGGTGATTTGCGGTTCAGGAACAGGTATTCGGTGCGGTACAGGCCGATGCCCTGCGCACGGGCGGTCAGGCTGTGTTCAATCTCGAACGGAAGCTCGATATTGGCCATGAGCGGCACTTCGATGCCGTCGACCGTGGCGCAAGGTCTCGCGCGGTCCGTAAGCGCGAGCGAGGCCCATTGCCTCTGAAGTTCCGCCTCTTGCCGGCGGTACCGCGCCATCGTTTCGGGGGCCGGGTCAATCACGACTACGCCCTGCAGCCCGTCCACGACTATGGTGGCTTCACTTTCGCAATGCTGACTGAGCCCTTCCACGCCCATCACCGCCGGGATCTCGAAGGCGCGCGCAAGAATGGCCGTGTGCGACGTTGCGCTGCCCGTATCCAACGCGAGAGCCAGCACGTTGCCGACGTCCATGCCCGCCGCGTCGCTTGGGGCCAGGTGATGCGCCACGACGACGCTGGGCTCCTTCAGACGGCGCAGGTCCGGCCGTTCCGCGTCGAGCAGATGTCCCAGAATGCGGTCCAGGACATCAAGCAGGTCGGCCGTGCGCTCCCGGAAGCGGGGATCGTCCGCCACGCGCATGACGGCCGCATAGCGTTGCACGAACTCATCGAGCACGTACTCGACATTCAACTTCTCTTCCTGGACTTGTCTCGCGACTTCCTCGCGCAACACCACGTCGTCGAGCAGCATGATATGCGCTTTGAAGATATCCGCGTGCTTCTCCCCCAATTGCTCCGCGGTGCGGCGGTAAAGCGAGGTCAATTCCTCGCGCACGGCCTCGATGGCGGCGCTAAGCCGGCGGGTTTCCGTCTGAATATCCGTTACTTCGTAGCGAGGCACGTCCAAGCGGCGGACATCGAACGGAAGCGTCTTGCCGATCGCGATGCCCGGCGATACCCCTATGCCTTGTAACCGCTTTTCCACCTATTCGTCCTTGAACCCCGTCTTGAAGAGCTTCTCCAGCGCCGCCATCGCCTCAGCCGCGTCCTCTCCCGCGCATGTCACCGTCAGGTCCGTTCCCTGCGTGGCCGCCAGCGTCAACACGCCCATAATGCTCTTCGCGTTGACCCGGTATCCGTTCAGCGTGATATAAGTATCACATTTATAGTTTAATATCGTGCGAACAAGCTTCTGCGCGGGCCGCGCGTGTAAGCCCTTCTGATTCGTTACCCTGAGTATCTTGGCAATTTCCACCATGCGATCCTGTCCCGAATACTAGCTGACGCAGCGCTGCTCTTGTTCGAGTCCCACCTCCATCGTGATGCGCATTCTCGCCCCCGGTTTCTTGGGCAAGACCCAGCAGGGCAGGACCACGCTGCCTTGATAGACCCGTTCCTGGCCGTCCTCCGACTGGCTCACGGTCTCGATGGCGAAGCGATGGACCCGCGTAGGCGCCGAAAACCGCAGGCTAAACCGCAGTTTTTGCCACTCATCCTGCAACGCGATCTGGCACAGGCCTTCGTCGCAACCTGGCTGACCCAGCGCCGGCCGGCCCAAGTCACGGTCCTCAGACACATAATACCGGTCCGGGGCGCCGCCCGTCAGCAGATTTATGACGAATTCCACGCCGAAAAGCGCATCCAGCGGCACATTACCGCCGATTTCCATATCATACTGAATCTCGAATCCGGATGCATCTTTCTGAAGTTTTATGGTCTTGCTCACTTTGACAGCCGCGCCGTTCACCGTGCCTTCGCGCCACAACGTGACACCCTGGCGTCCCGGGGAAAATGCATAAGCCCCGGTCGCGAATCCGCCCAGTTCCTCCTGTCGCGCCGCCCACAGCTCCTCCGTGGTAACGCTCGGTTGCAGGAAATGGTCGCGCAGGGAGCTGCGGCGGTAGGGATCAAACACGAGGAGCTTGTGAAGCCCCAATTCCTTTACGCGCACCAGCTCGTGAATGCTGCCGCGCGACTGGGCATCGCTGGAAAGCGTCGTCTGCCCCGAACGCAGCGCCTCATGGTACGCCTCCTCGCGCCGCGCCAGGGTATTCAGGAAATTGAACGGTCGGGGCTTGAAATCCAACTCTGTCAGCGTGCCGCCGTCGCGGGGATTTAAGAACAGCGCAATCTGACTGTTTTCCAGAATCACGTCCTCCCAGGTGTCGCCGTCCCAGTCCGACACGGCGCAGTTGACCCAGGCGCCATCCCCGTGTTCGCATTGGTCAAGCAGCCGGTCCGCGGCGATCAGACGTTCATAGACCGCGGTGCGCAAGTGGTTCAGGTACAATCCGCCAAAGACGCCGTGCCAATACGCGCAATTGCACTGCCCCTGATGCAGCAGCCGTTCCGCTTCGTCGATGAATTGCTGCTGCTTGTTCTTTTTCTCGCGCAACCCGGCGATCCGCTCGCTCACGCGCAACATGCGTTTGTGCATGGCATTGGCCTCAGGATACTTCGCAAGGAAGTTGCGCCAGAAGCCGCCGCGCAAAAAGAGCAGATGCCCGGGGTCATCCTGAAATCGCTCCCGCAGCGCGTGGAGTTGATGCTGCATCGGCGTGGGCAGCGCCCAGGCCATCATCTCCTGGTACGAAGCCGTGGGAATGTAGGTGCGGCCCAGGGGCGGAAGGCTGTCGACATAGTCCGCATACGTGGTGCATCGCAGCCAGTCCTGATTTTCCGTCAGTGCCCGGAAGAATTCCTCGAGCCAGCCCTCCTCGTAGACGCTCTGGTAGGTCTGCGGCCAGACGCCGAATTTCTCGGCGTCGTCGTGGATAACCGCGCAGCACAAACCGTCCGGCGTGGCGTGTTCGCGCAGGAATGCCAGGGTCTGCTCCACTTGCCGGAACGGGATCAGGTAACGAAGTTTCTCAAGGATTGGAAACACCTTGAGCGTGGTGCCGGCCTCTTCCGTGATGTAGTAACCGAACAACTCCTCCGGGCGGAGGCCCGTGCACTTGAAATGCATGTCGTCCAGGACCGTGTACTCAATCCCGGCCGCGGCCAGGATGCGCGGCATATGGGGCTCCCACACCCGTTCGGCCAGCCACATGCCGCGCGGCGGCGCGCCGAAATGCTCTTTGCAGAACGCATTCATCCGGATGATCTGCCTGACAGCATCGCGTTCGGGCACGGCGCACAAGAGGGGCTCGTAGTACCCGCCCCCCATGATCTCGACCTGTCCCCGCTCCGCAAGGCCGGCAAGCCGGCGCACAAACTGAGGTTCATGAGCGAGGAACCAGTCCCAAAGCGGCCCCGTGTAGTGCAGCACGACCCGTACCGCCGGATAGCGCTCGAGCACGTCGATGAAAGGCAGATAGGCCTTCCGGTAGGCATCGGCGAAGACGTGTTCAAAGTTGCCCACGGGCTGATGCGCATGACAGCCGAAAATCAGATTGATGCGGTCCATGATACTCCTCGTTCTTCTGCAGGACCGGGCCGGAAGCGGCGCAATACGCCGGAAGCGTGGCCTGGATCGAGAGCGCGCGGTCACGTACCGCCTGTGTTCATTATCTGAATCAAGCGCTCGTTGAACGCCATAGCCGGATGCACGCCCAGTTCTTTCAGCCGGTGGTTCAGGGAAGCCACTTCGATTATGATCGCGATATTGCGGCCCGGCCGCACCGGAATGCGGAGATGATTGATCCGCACGCCCAACAACTCGACATGCTCCTCCATGAGCCCCGTCCGGTCATAGTCGATATCCTGTCGCCATTCCTCCAGTTCGACGACAAGCCCGATGCGCTTCGAGTTGCGCACGCAGCCCACGCCAAAAATGGATTTTACGTCGATGATGCCTACGCCGCGGATTTCCATGTGGTGCTCGATGACTGGGTTCGTCTCCGCGTATAAGAAGTCTTCACGCCGCTTGCGCAGAGTCACCACGTCGTCCGCGACAAGGCGGTGTCCCCGCTCGATCAATTCCAGCGCGGTTTCGCTCTTACCGATGCCGGGCGGCCCGACGATCACCACGCCCACGCCGTAGCAATCCACGGCGGTGCCGTGAACGACCGTCTCCGGCGAGAACTCCTCGGCCAAGAAAAGAATGATGTGGCTGATGACTTCATCCGTGCGCCTCGTCGAGCGGAGCACGGGAATACCGCGGCGGTTGCACATATCGAGGAAGATTGGACGCGGCTCGAGTTTGCGCGAGAGGATGAAGGCTGGAATCTCGAACGCGAACATCGCCGCGAGCCGCGCTCCCAATTCAGACGCAGACAGGCGCTCCATGTAGTGGGTTTCGGTATTTCCGAGAATCTGCACCCGGTCATTCGCGAAGTACTCCAAGTACCCGGCGAGCGCCAGGCCGGGCCGGTTCACGTCGGAGATCAGCACCGGCCTTCCCATACCCTGATAGCCGGCAAGCACCTCCAGTTCGAGGTCCTCGGCCATGCGGTCCATGAGCCGGGCCACGGCGATATGCCGCTTCCGGTTGACTGGGAGGTTCTGAGTGTCCATGGTCCGGCCGTCTCTCCGGGTGACGCAGCCTCCCGACCCCGCCCGGTGCGCTGCACCGCCCGAAGGCGCCGCCTCCGGGCATACCCAGGCGACTCGTGCCTGCGAAAGGTCAGAACTGCGGCTCGATCAGACCGTAGGTCCCGTCTTCACGGGCGTACAAGACATTCACCTTTGACGTGTCGGCGTTGGAGAATACCAGGAACGGCTCATCCAGCAGTTCCAGCTGCATGATGGCCTCTTCCACACTGAGTGGCTTCATCGGTAATTGTTCCCGATGCACCACCTTATGATTCGCTGAGGTGCCATTCGTGTCCGAGGAGTCCGTCTCACTCTCCATCGTGATAATGACATGCCCGTAGTCGCGGTCTTCCCGGTCCGCGCGCGGCTGATGCCGGTTGATCCGGTCCTTGTACTTCCGGATTTGCTTCTCCAACTTGGCCAGCACGGCATCGACCGAGGCGTACATGTCCGGCGACGCCTCCTTGCCATGAATGCGCACGCCGTTCGCGTGCAGATTGACCTCCGCGATATGCCGTCTCTTCTCGATATCCAGGATCACATCCGCGTCAATCACTTTGTCAAAGTGCGCGCCGAGCTTATTCAAACCGTTCTCAATGTACGCCTTCAGCGCGTCCGTCATCTCCATGTGCCGACCCGTAATGCTGACTCTCATAGAGCAACCAGCCTCCATCCTGACTTTTATAAGGTGGCAGATGCTAACACCTTGTCCGCGATCTTGTCAAAGGTCGCACCAGCTCAACGTTTTTTCCCCTGACCCGGCCGCCCCCCGCAGCGCCGCACCGGCAATCCTCGTGGCGACCACAAAACCCGCCGGCGACGGCAAAGCTGCCCCGGCGCTACGGCCGTGCCCCCTGGCCGGGTCCAACACCACACACCCTGCTCCAGCACTTCTTGCCTTGCTGTAAACATTTTCCTATAATCGCCTCAGCGTGGCATCTTCTATTCTACCACGAAGGCCCGAAAACGGGAATGCCCGCGAAGAGCAGGCATCTGAGACCGTAAGGTTCCTCAGCCGTGCCATGTGGCCACTCTTGCGGGTGTACCGGGAAGGCGGACCGCATGTCGAGGCAACTGGCCGCCAAACGCGAGCGTGTCATCGAGGCTGTGCGTCACGGACTCGAAGGAGAAGCCGCTGTCGAATTCATCCACCAGAGCGGCTACGCCATGACGGTTGCCGGTATCGCCCGGCACCTCCGCGGCATGGGAGGGCGGGGCCGTGTCCAGGAACTCATCGATGCGGGCAGAACGAACCCGGAAATCCTGGCCATCTGTTGCCCGGGGGACGAACTGTTGCCGCCGCCTCCGCCCGACCAGCCGGAACTGTTTGAGGATGCGCATGCTTCTGACCACGGCTCTCTCACATTCTTGGGCGCGCCCGAGTTCGAGTCCACGAAACTGACCATCAAACTGCCTACGGAACTCTACGAAGCCGTGCGTATCGCCGCCAAGGCCGAAGGCAAGACGCAAAACCAGATGATCGTCGATATTCTGACGGCGGCTTTGGGAGAAATGCCTCACCGCGAAGACTCCGAAGACGGTGTCTGACCAATTTGCTCCGTCTGTAATGCTGACAGCGGTCAACGCAGCCCAAGAGGCCCGAAACGGCTTATGACCCGGGCAGGGTTGTCCCTCGGACGGGCAATCTCGCCCTGAAAGCGGCGTTCGGACCCGCCGCGGTTGTCAAGCCCCGGCTTTGCGGCGCAGCGCGTCCGCCTGGTCGGTCTCTTCCCAACGAAAGCCCTGGTCTTCGCGGCCAAAATGACCGAATCCAGCCGTCTTCCGGTATTGAGGCCGTTTCAGGTTAAGCAGTTCTATGATTGCGGCAGGACGGCAGTCAAAATGGTCCGCGACCAGCGTGGCAAGCGCGTCGTCGCCGATTTTCCCGGTACCGAAAGTCGTGACGTTGAGGGAAACGGGCTTGGCCACGCCAATGGCGTACGCTAACTGGACCTCGCACTTCTCCGCCAGGCCCGCGGCCACGATGTTCTTGGCCATGTACCGGGCCATGTAGGCAGCGCTGCGGTCCACTTTCGAGGGGTCTTTGCCGCTGAAGGCGCCGCCACCGTGGCGGCCCATCCCGCCGTAGGTGTCCACAATGATTTTGCGGCCCGTGAGACCGCAGTCGCCGACCGGCCCGCCGATGACGAAACGGCCCGTGGGATTCACGTGATATGTTATATCGCCCTTGACCAGCGTTTGAGGCAGCACGGGCTTAATGGCGTGTTCGATGATGGCCTCGCGAATTTCCGCCTGTTCCTTCTTCAGTTCCTGCGGGGTCGGTTTCATCCCGCCGTAGAGCGGGGCATGTTGATTGGAAATGACCACGGTGTCGATGCGCACCGGCTTGCCATCCACGTATTCGACGGTAACCTGGGACTTCCCGTCCGGCTGCAGCCAGGGAAGCGTCTTTTCCAGCCGCAGCTTCTTGAGCTGGAGACCGAGCTTATGCGCCACGAGAATGGGCAAGGGCATCAGTTCCGGCGTCTCATTTGTTGCATAACCGAACATCATGCCCTGGTCGCCAGCACCCTGTTCGTGGCCGCCTGCCACATTCACGCCCATCGCGATGTCCGGGGACTGTTTTTCGAGCGCGACAAGCACCGCGCAACTCGCGCCGTCGAAACCCGACACGCCGCCGGTATAGCCGATGTCCACGATAGTCTCACGGACCAGAGCCGCAAGGTCCACCTTTGCTTTGCTGGTGATTTCGCCCGCCACAACGCAGAGATTGGTTTTCAGGAGGGTCTCACAAGCCACGCGGCTGTCGGGATCCTGCGCCAGCATTGCGTCGAGAACGGCGTCCGAGACGTTGTCGGCGACTTTGTCCGGATGGCCGTCCGTGACCGATTCAGAAGTGAAGAGAAGACCCTTTGCGCTCTTGCTCATGATGTTCTCCGATGCGTTGACGCTCGACCGGACTCGGTTCGAGTATTCGTCAGAATACAACGCGCGGCACGCGAAAAACCTTACCGCACGCGCGAATGAAGCGGTTCCTTACTTGAATTGCGCCGACAGGGACGCCGCATCCAGCCGGTAACCCGGCCCCATCGTGCTGCTCATGGTGCAGGATTTCAGATACGTGCCCTTGCAGGCAGCGGGACGAGCCTTGACTACCGCGCCGATCACGGACGCGGCGTTTTCCTCGATTTGCTCCGCCGAGAAGGACGCCTTCGCCACTGGCACGTGGATGTTGGCGTTCTTGTCAACGCGATACTCGATCTTGCCCTTCAAGATTTCCGCGACAGCTTGCGCCACGTTGGGTGTGACAGTGCCTGCCTTCGGGCTCGGCATCAGACCTCGGGGCCCCAGCACCTTGCCGAGCCTGCCGACCTGGCCCATCATGTCGGGGGCGGCGACGGCCGCGTCGAAGTCCAGCCAGCCGCCTGAGATTTTGGTGATGAGTTCATCGCTGCCTGCCTCGATGGCGCCCGCTTCCATCGCCGCGTTCACCTGTTCGAGCTGCTTGCAGAAGACGACCACGCGGATCTTCTTGCCCGTGCCATGCGGCAAACTGACCGACCCGCGCACCTGCTGGTCGGCATGGCGCGGGTCAACGCCCAGATAGAATGCGAGTTCAATGGTCTCGTCGAATTTCGCGGTGGCCGTTTTTTTAACGCCCTGCGCCGCTTCCGTGAGGGAATAGGTGCGCTCATGATCGTGATTGACGCGGATTGCGCGCGAGCGCTTGCTCATTTTGGCCATTTCAAAGACCTCCTGTGGTGCAACCGGGCCGCGCACCGCACGGCCCTCCCACGTGATTTTGGCGCCTTGAGACGCCTGCCGACGAACCGCCGCGACCCTGGGATGGGGCCGCGCATTATTCCTTTACGATAATGCCCATGCTCCGCGCGGTGCCCTTGACCATGCTAACGGCGGACACGACGCTGCCCGCGTTGAGGTCCGGCATCTTCAACCGCGCGATTTCCTCCACCTGCGCCCGGTCCACGGTGGCAACCTTGTTCTTGTTCGGCTCACCGGAAGCCTTGGCGATTTTGGCCGAGCGCTTCAGCAGGACGGCAGCGGGCGGGGTCTTCGTAATAAATGTGAAGCTGCGGTCTTCATAAACCGTAATAACCACCGGAATGACGAGGCCCTGGTCCTCTTTCGTGCGCTCGTTGAACTGCTTGCAGAAATCCATAATGTTCACGCCGTGCTGACCTAGCGCGGGCCC
The DNA here is from genome assembly GCA_018005585.1 of Candidatus Hydrogenedentota bacterium. NCBI lineage: Bacteria > Pseudomonadati > Candidatus Hydrogenedentota > Candidatus Hydrogenedentota bacterium. The sequence goes on from JAGMZX010000102.1 coordinate 19,905, forward strand.
AACGGGCGGCGCCGGGTTCGCCTGGCCGGCGGGCACCTGCAGCTTAATCTTGGTCTTTTCTTTCTTCGGAGGCATGCGCCTGTTCTCCCTTGATCGCTAGATATGCTCGACCTGCCAAAACTCGACTTCGACGCTGGTCAGGCGCTCGAAAATCTCCACGAGTACCTTAATGGTACCGCGCTCCATGTTCACTTCGTCAATACTGCCCAAGAAGTTCGCGAACGGGCCGTCGATAATCTTCACCCGTTCCCCGTGCTCGAACTTGACCTTGGGCTTCGGTCGCTCGCGCTCGCCGCGGATTTCCTCGACGATTTCCCGCACCTCCGTGTCCTCGAGCGGCACGGGAACCGTCCGGGAACCGATAAAACCGGTAACCCCGGGGATCTGCCGGATCATATGCCAGAGTTCGGGGTGACGCTCCGGGTGCTCCGGCAATTGCACGAGCACATAACCCGGGAAGAACTTCCGTTTCGAGATCTTCTTCTGGCCGGACCGGATCTCCGCCACTTCTTCCATCGGCACCAGGACGTTCGTCACCAAGTGCTGCTGCCCCGCCTGCTGCGCGCCCACCAGGAGCATCTTCTTCACGCTCCCTTCCTGGCCCGAATGCGCATGCAGGGCGTACCAGCGCCGCTTGATGCCGTCGTCTGGGACGTCCTTGATAAGAGGCTCGTCCTTCGGCGCCTCCAGCGCTTCCGTTTCGAGCGCTTCGTCGATGTGCGCCTTGTCCGCCACGTCCTTTCTCCTCACGAGGCCAGGCCCAGCAACGCTATGATGAGCAACTGAAACACCTGGTCATACACGTAAATAATCCCGGACACCACGCCGAGCAGTATAAGCGTAACCTGGGTGGATACCTTCAGGTCGTCCTTGGTCGGCCAGGTTACCTTGTCCATTTCCGTTTTCACTTCTTCAATAAAACCACGGATTCTCTTGATCAATCCAGGTCTAGCTTCCGCCTGAGTGGCCATATTATGCCCTCGTCGTTCTGGCGCCGGGTATGGATCCAGGAATGGCAGGCCCGGAGGGATTCGAACCCCCAACCGTCGGCTTTGGAGGCCGCTGCACTAGCCGTTGTGCTACGGGCCTGCGGCAGAAAACTGCGTATTCCCGGTGCTTGCGGTACGCCGCTCAGCGCACTTCCCGGTGTACCGTGTGCTTGCGATCAAACTTGCAGTATTTCTTCAGCTCGAGCCGGTCCGGTTTCTTGCGCTTGTCGCGCGTGCCCGTGTAATTCCGGCGCTTGCATTCCGTACATTGAAGCAGTACTTGCTCTCGCATGTCAGTTGTCACCGATCTTATTGAATAACCTTGGTCACGACGCCCGCGCCCACGGTGCGGCCGCCTTCGCGGATCGCGAAGCGCAATTCCTCGTTCATCGCGATCGGGGTAATCAGTTCCGCCGTGATCCGGATGTTGTCGCCGGGCATC
>JAGMZX010000103.1 GCA_018005585.1 Candidatus Hydrogenedentota bacterium
TTCAGCGAAATCTCGCGGTCCGTGTCCTTGTCCGCGCTGTGATAATACCGCTGCGGTGCGGGCTCGCCTTCGCCTTCTCCCTCGCCCTCCGCCGCAGCAGGATCGTAGACCCAGATATCGCTGAGGGCTTCGCTGCCGTTGTGGCCTGCAATTACCCAGAGTTTGTCCTGATAGACCACGGCACTGTGACCGCTTCGCCCGCGCCACGGCGCTTGAGCCGCGACCTGGCTCCATGTCGCGCCATCGTGCGACACCCAAACGTCGTTGAGTGCCCGATAACCGTTGTGCCCGCCCAAAAGCCACAACTTGTCCTGGAACACCACGCAGGCGTGGCCGTTGCGAGGACACCAAGACGCGCTTGATGTCGCCTCTATCCACGTCTCACCGTCTTCGCTGTACCATGCATCATTCAGCGGTTGAAACTCCGCGAAGTCGATAGGCGCCTCCAGAGTAGTGCGGCCACCTATCACCCACAGCTTACCTGCAAACGCAAGGCCCACGCTCTCCGTTCTGAGCGGCCACGGCGCCGGATATAGAATAGGGGCGTCCCAATTCCCGTTCTCCACCTTCAGTATGTCCGGCAAGAGAATGGTGGCTGAAACGTATTCGTCCCCTTCAGGTTCATAAAAGTAGTAGTCGATGTATTCACCGGCAAACAACCACGGCGACCCCATGAAGGACACCGCTTCATTATTAAACACGCCCCCCCATTTGTACTCAATGGTCCCATCCGACTCCCAGTCCAGTCCATTGGAACTGGCATAAACGCGGTCCTTTGAATAACCAACTCCTATAACCGAGAACGAACCTGCATGAGACAAGAATGACAACCCTGGCGATAATAACCAGTGACTAGGCCAGACATAGGCAGAGCTCCAGTCCAGTTCGTCATTGAGGTACAACAGGCTGCTTGTTCTCGCTGCTTGTTCTCGCCAACCATAGCGTTCCATCATGCTCGGTTCCGATCTCAAACAAATCCCTTGAGGGACTCAGATTTGTGCGTACTTCCTGCCATACTCCGTGTGATTCAGCGCAAACACTCCACATAAAGACCACACACATGATAGCGGTCACAGACTTGCTCATTTTCGATTACCTCCTGAACTGTACGCATCGAAGACCGCAGGAAAGGACGAATAAACCGAGTCTTCGATCCATCACATTCATAGAAGGAAAGATACGGTTTTGAGAAGCGCTCACGCCTTCGTTGTCTCGTTGTTACTGTCTCAATAGCTATGGCACTTCAAATTCGAACGCGTCTTCCGGAATAGTCTCATCCTTCATGATGCTTGCATAAGTAAGGAAGCTTCTATGTTCTAGGTATTGATATCCGGGAAGTACCCAGAGTTTCGGGGGATTGCCCGGCTGTTCCGGATCAAGTACGGCTGCGGGGTCGCGCACAACCCAACGGATTGTATGAGTACCGGGAGTGAGGGGTGCCTTTTGCAGCGTATACGGATTGCCTACCCTTCCCTGCCCCTCTTCCTCAGTATCGAGCAACCACTCGACAACCAGAGAATGGGTCGCTGGCTGTCGAATAATCGCCGTGCATTCGACGGTCGCTTCCAAGACCTCGATTTCGACCCAGCGCAGAGGCGAGGCCTCGCGGTTGATGTCGATAACGAGTTGCTCGCGGCAGGGCTTGCAGTAAAAGCCTCTGCTTGTGCCCATGATACCGATCAAAAGCGCCATGCCCCCCCCCGAAAAGGACGAGTGCAGACGAAAAATGACGTATTCTTGATACTATTTGCCCTGTTTGAACGAGACCCCGAATCCGCATAAGCCTATTCCCCGCTGTAACACAATCCACCGTTATCACCGGCCCGCGTTTCGCCCACTATTTCCCGACCCGCAGGACCTGTGGTTGCTAGTAAAGCACATACGGCGCGATTTGTCAAGGCCTTTCTGTCCAGAGCTTCCCCCGAAATTTTCGCAGATTGGATGGTGTTACGTGACGTCTTCAGCGAAAAGGGTGAGTTGGGCATCGTTCGCGGCTCGGATGCGGGACACGGGAGCGCCCGGGTGCCTGGCAAACAGGGCGCGCAGGCCATCGGCCAAGGCGCAATACTTGAAGTCCGGGATGCCGAAGAGGCGTTTGGCGGCCTGTTCGACGTACAAGGCCATCACGCGCAGGCGGGAGTCATGGTCCAGTATACGGGCGGAGAAGAACACTATGGCAAGCAGCAGGGGCGGCAGGTTGCGCAGCCCCTGATACCCGTGTGCATTGATCCCTAATAGCCTATCTCACTCTATCCGAAATTCCTGGGGGGACTCCTGCCAGCGGGTTGAATCGGCGGTTTGACGCCCGCTCCCGCCGCGATTAAGATGACTTCCGCACTGTATTCTCCCGGGGAGTAGAACCGCCATGATGGTCCCAACCTTGATCCTGCTGTGTGGCCTCTTCCTCTTTCTCGTCGCGGTGTTCCCGTGGTTTGTTCCGCAAAGGGAGCAGAATACCTTGAATGTTCATACGCGGGCTTGCCTGACGGGAAAGGACTTCGTCCCGTTGTCCGGAGGTGTCGCGCACTTCGAGTGGGCAGGGCCTGAAAATGGGCCAAAGGTCGTGCTCGTGCACGGCTTTTCCTCCCCCATGTTTATCTGGGACAGGGCTATCGAAGCGCTCGCGGCGAGCGGTTTTCGCGTGCTCCGCTATGACCTCTTTGGCCGAGGATATTCCGACAGGCCACGCACATGCTATAACGCGGACCTGTTCGTGCGGCAATTGCTCGACCTGCTGGACTCGCAAGGGGTCACCGGCCCTATCGATATAGCCGGGCTGAGCATGGGCGGCGCCATCACGGTGCATTTCGCGGACCGGCACCCGGAACGCATCGGCAAGATCGTGCTTTGCGCGCCCGCGGGCATGATGCAACTTCCGCGCAGTTCGCGGCTCTTGCTGACGCCCGGCTTGGGCGAATGGATTCTGCGCGCTTTCGGCGACCGCATCATTGTGAACCAAATGCCGCTTGGCCTCTCCAGTGACCCCGAGGTCTTGACGGCCTTTATGACCGCCTATGGGGAGCAGATCAGGTACAAGGGCTATAAACGGGCCCTACTCCGGACAATGCGCGATTTTGACATGGGCCATATGGACGCCGTGTATCAGCGCGTGGGCCGCCAACAGCGGCGCGGGCTTCTGGTCTGGGGTGACCGGGACACTCTGGTGCCCTACGCACTGCACGCACGTATCCGCGAGTATATGCCGTGGCTGGACCTGTTCACGGTGCCTGGCGGCGGCCACGCGGCCGTCTATGAGTCCGCGGCTGTCATAAATCCAAGAGTGATCGCATTTCTCGGCGATCCATGAGATGCATACAGTTCCTCCAAAAACATCGCGCCTCGTGAAGAACGAGTCGCGGGAGTACAGATCGTGCTTAACTTCCGGTCAGTCACAGCCTGTGTTCTTGTTTCCATGCTCTTGGGTGTCTCGGCTACGTATGCGAGCGCGGATGAGGCCGTTGTGAGGGCAGGCCTCCCCGACAGAATGCCGGATGACGGTATTATGGCATCAAAAGTCGCGCTCCAGCAGATGCATGCGTGGACTCACCACGCCTTTGCTCTTGACCCGCTCGCAGGGGAGCCCCGTCCCGTTTCCGTTTCTGTGATACGTCAGGACCACAGCGTGCTCCGGTTTCGCGAATCCTGTATCGACACGCCAATCGTGATCGGAGACCGCTCCTTTGAACACGGCCTCGGCACGCACGCCAACAGCGAGATCGAGGTTGTAATACCCGCGGGCGCAAAGGCGTTCAACGCCTGGGCCGGCATCGACAACAACAATGACACTCAGGGTATGCGCGGGTCGGCCGTGTTCAGTGTCGAAATAGACGGCACGGAAGCCGCGCGGACCACTGTCTTGCGCGGCGGCGAAAGACCATTTCCCGTCAACGTGCCCCTCCCTCCCGGCGTGGGCAAGCTGGTCCTCAAAGTCGATGCCACCGCCGATGGCGCCTCCCATGACCAGGCCGACTGGGCCGATGCCCATTTCGTGATGCAGGACGACAACATCGTCTGGCTCGATGCCGACCAGCCGGACCTGGTCCTCGGCGACGCGCAGCCGCCGTTGTCGTTCCTGTTTGGCGGAAAGCCATCGGCGGAACTGTTTCCGGCGTGGGACAGGACAACGGAACGTACGGAGGACGCCGACCGGGTTGTGGATACCGTCACGTGGACAGACCCGGGCTCGGGGCTCCGAGTAACGGCGGTAATCGCCACGTACAATCGCTATCCCGCCGTGGATTGGGTTGCATGGATCGAGAATACCGGCACGCAGGACACGCCGCTTCTGGAGGATATCCAGGCGCTCGACGTAATGCTGCGCACCGGCTATATGCGCACTCCCGTGCGTATTCACGAACTTGAGGGCGACGCATGCGGCGAAACGTCGTTCCTGCCGAAAACCGCGGTACTCGAGCCCGGAAAGGAACACCGCCTCACGCCCACGGGCGGCCGTCCCTCGTCCATCAGCGCGTTCCCCTTCTTCAACGTGCAGTACGGTAACCGCGGCGCCATCGTTGCCGTCGGCTGGACCGGCCAATGGTGCGCCCGTTTCGACCGCGCGGCAAACGGTCCCACGCGGCTGCGCGCGGGATTGGAATCCACCCGCCTTGTGTTGCGCGCAGGCGAGCGCATCCGCACGCCACGGGTCGTGTTACTGACCTGGGAAGGCGAACGCATGGCCGCGCATAACCGCTGGAGGCGGCTGTTGATCGACCACTATGTGCCCCGCCTCGACGCCATGCCGTTGCGGCTGCCCATCGCGCTCCAGACATTCGACCGCTATAACGCGCGGCCCGGCTGGGCAACGGAAGCCGGGCAAATCGCGGCGGTGGAGACCGCGCATGCCCTCGGCTGCGACACGTACTGGCTCGATGCCGCGTGGTTTCCGGGCAATTTCCCGAACGGCGTCGGCAACTGGTTCTGCAAGCCCGACGCTTTCCCCAACGGCCTCGCGCCCGTGAGCCGCGCAGCCCGCGCGCACGGCATGCGTTTCGTCCTCTGGTTCGAGCCGGAGCGTGTCGCGGCAGGCTCCCGCATCGCGGAAGAGCACCCCGAATTCGTGTTCGGGGGCAAGGATGGCGGCCTGTTCAAGCTCCATGATCCCAATGCGCGCCGTTTCCTCACCGAACTGCTTTCGCAGCGCATCGACGAATACGGCATCGACGTCTACCGGAACGATTTTAACATGGACCCGCTGGAATCCTGGCGCGCGAACGATGCACCAGATCGGCAAGGCATGACAGAAATCCAGTACGTGATGGGACTGTACGCGATGTGGGATGAATTGCGCGAACGGCACCCGGGCCTCTGGATTGACAACTGCTCGAGCGGAGGACGGCGCATCGACATCGAGATGTGTTCGCGCTCCGTGCCGCTCTGGCGCAGCGATACCAACTGTTCGCCCGGCCACAGGGAGTGGAACCAGGCCCAGACGATGGAGATAAGCCTGTATGTGCCGCTGCACACCGCATGCGCGTGGACGCCCGACGTCTACGAGGTGCGCAGCGCTTCAACGGGCGGGTTACTGTGCCAATTCGACTACCAAGCCCCCGACTTCCCGTTTGAGCAGGCGAAGACCTGCATCGCCGAGACGCGGACGAACCAGCCTTTCTGGTACGGCGATTTCTATCCCCTGACCGCCGGCGGAACCGCGCCCGACCAGTTTGTGGCGTATCAGCTTCACCGGCCCGACTTGAACGCGGGCGTGGTCTATGCGTTCCGCAGGCCGGAATGCGACCTCGCCGGGCTGATCCTCGGTCTGCGCGGCATCGAGACAGACGCGACATACCTGACGGAGTTCAGTGACGGCGCGGGCAAGTCCACCACGGCGGAGACACCGGGCGAGGAACTCGCAAGCGGCTCCGCGCTGCGCGTCCCCGGAAAGGGCGGCAGCATGGTGCTTCGTTACCAGCGGCGCTAGATGTACGATCCGCCCCGATAGCCGCGGTCTTGTTCGATAGCGACGTTCACGCACGCCGCCTTGCCCGACGCGAACGCGCGCTCCAGCGCGGGCCTGATCTCATCGGGGCGCGTCACGTATTCGCCGTGGCCGCCCATGGCCTCGACTATTTGGTCGTAACGCGTGCTGTTCAGTTCCGTGGCGACGACCCGGTCGGCTCCGTAAAGCGCCCTCTGCGGCCGCAGCATCTGCCCCCACATCGCGTCATTGCCCACAACACCCACGATGGGCAGATTGAAGCGGATCGCCGTGTCGAACTCGAATCCGTTAAACCCGAAGCTGCCATCGCCAAACACGACGAGCACCCGCTTCTTCGGGTGCGCCAGTTGCGCGGCGATGGCGAACGGCATGCCAACCCCAAGCGTGCCCAGCGGCCCCGGGTCCAGCCAGAAACCGTTCTTGGGAATCGGCAATACTTTCGCGGCAGAAGCGACAATATCGCCGCCATCGCCGATAAGGATCATGTCGTCGTTGACGAAATCCGCGAGTTCCCGGCAGAGCCGCTTCGCGCGAATGGGTGTTTCATCACTGCGTTCGGCCGCCGCGCCGGCTTTCCTGTTTTCGGCTTCCTTCTCACGAAGTTGATCGGCGTATTTTGAAAAATCCAGCCGGATGCCCTCTTCCCGCATTGCCTGCAGCATCATTTCAAAGCTGCACGTCAGGTTGCCGACCAGCGCCGCGTCCGCCGGGCGGTTATGGCCGATGAGGGTGTTGTCCATCTCCAGTTTGATGATTCTCGCGTCTTTCGGGATGGTTTGGCCGAACGCGAGGCGGAAATCGAGCACGCAGCCGGCCAAAACAATAACGTCGCAGTGCTCGATGGCCTCGCGGCGCGTCACTTTGAACAGGTGCCGCGAATCGCGCGGGATGCAACCGCGGCCCATACCGTTCTCATAGGCGGGGATATCGGTTGCTTCCAGAAATGCGTTCAGCGGACCTTGCGCCTGCGACCATTTCGCGCTCGTACCCACCATCATCATGGGCCGTTCCGCCTTTTCCAGAAACCGCAACGCCTGCACCACGCTGTTCCGCTCCGGACACACCACCGGCGGGCTCGTGCGCAGACTCGGAATGGGCACATCCCACCGAGGCTGTCCGATGAGGATATCCATCGGAATTTCCAGGTATGACGGCCCTGGCATGCCGGATATCGCGTGGCGGATGGCCAGTTCAATGTATTCGGGGATTCGCTCCGTCTCGTAGCATGCGCCCGCATATTTCGTGATCGGCTTCACGAGGCTGACGTGCTCCATTTCCTGCAGGCTGCCCTTGCCAAGATTGGCAAACGGGCCTTGCCCCCCGATGACCAGCAACGGCGAGTTCGCGCGCCAGGCATTGGCGATGCCCGTCACCGCGTTGGTGACTCCAGGGCCTGCCGTCACCGCGGCCACGCCAATACTGCCCGGACGCACCCGCGACCAGGCATCCGCGGCGAGGGCGGCAGCCTGCTCATGCCGCACATCGACGACACGGATACCTTCGTCGATGCAGCCGTCGTAAATGGGCATGATATGACCGCCGCTGAGCGTGAAAACGCATTCGACGCCCGCAGCTTTCAATGTTCGCGCCGCCAGTTTGCCGCCATGCTCGGACATATGTGCGCCTCCGGAGCTCTTGGGGGGATTGACCGTGTGTACAGGAACAGCCGTTGTCCTGAGAATCTTCCCATTGTGCCCCGACAGGTTCCTGGACGCATGCGGCGGGCAGGACACGCCCGCCCGGGGCATGGGCATCACGTCCGCGAAGATCTCAAGACTTTCTGATTGACCTGCACGGGCGGGGCGCCCGTGCTACGCGGTTTCCCGCAGCGGATATCCGAGAAAGATCAGAAACGCCCCCATGCCCGCGCAAGCGCATAGCCCCGCCATGAGCTTCAGGCCGAATGGCGTCATGGCGTGGCCGTCGCCGCCGAGGTACGGGACCACCGTAAACGCGATGGTCGCCGTGCCTATCGCGAGCTTCTGAAATATGCCTTGCGCGCCGAAGAAGACCGCTTCCCGGCGCAAGCCGTGCTCGCGGGCGTCGAAGTCCACTACGTCGGCGAGCACGACAAACGGCAAGACCATAAACCCGGCAACAGGCGCGCCCGCGAGCGCGAAGATGAGCGCGGTCTGCAGGAACGGGCTACCCAGTGGAAACAGGCCCACCAAGGGCAGCAGCGCCACGACCGCACTCGTGCCCAGAAACGCCGCTAACATGAGCGGATACTTTCCATACCGTCGCGAAAGCGCGTTGAACACGAAAAAGAACACCAGATTACTGAGCAGATACGGCGCCATCAGCAGTGTCACGTCGGAATCGCGGCCCTCCAGGTACACCCGCACCCACACCGGGGCCAGCGCCAGCAGCCCGCTCAATCCAAACCAGTATACCGAGGTGGACGCCACCACGAAGCGAAAGGGCCGGTTGCGCAGCGTCAACGCAAGCGAACGGCCCAACGGCAAGGATGCCCACTCGGGACCGGCCTTTTGCGGCGCCTCACGGATCGCGGTCATCACGGGCACGAAAAAGAGGCACGCGGCGGCCGCGACGGCCCCGGCCATGACGGTCCAGCCAAACCGGTCGCGCAACACGCCGACGCCAGCGAAGGCGAACGTGCCCAGCATCATGAAAACGGACTGGATGGTCATCAGATCGACGCGCTCGCGGGAACTGACGCTAATCTCGGGAAGAAGTGCAAGGTACGGCGAGCCAATGACGGCGAAAGACGTGAAATAGACCAGCAGCAGCACGGCGGCGTATGCGGCGTTACCCCAGGTGGAGGCACACGGGGGATTGAACAGGAGGAAGAAAGCCGCCGTGTACGGCACGATACCCAGGCGCAGAAAGGGCATCCTCCTCCCCCACCGGTGGCGGCACATATCGCTCGCGTGACCCGCGACGGGATTCGTCACTCCTTCCGCAAGCCTTCCAAGCAGCACCAGCACGCCGAAGATCACGGGTGGAATCAGCGGCGGGCCGTCGCCGGGAACGTAACGCACCAGCAGCCACTGCATGATGACGAGGTCCGGCAGGACAATCGTGAGCCCGCCCATGCCAAAACTGATGCGCTTGTGAAACGGAAGCGCCGGCGCGGTCATATCTTGAACGCTGCCCGCAACGGCAGCGCCTTTTCAACCGTGCCTTCGTACTTGATCAAGCCCTGGATTATGGCCATCTCGATGCGCTTCTTGCCGAGCAACATGGCAGCCCACACCCCCGCGGGAATGTGCAGGGTCAAGTCCGCTTCCGGCGGCCATTCACCCGGGCGCACGTCAATGCGCGCGTCCCGGATATCGATGGCGAACCGTTCGTCGGCCGCGCCTCCCTCCCGCGTCAGGTGCAACGCGATCAGGCACGACCACTCCCCCGCTGCTGCCGCGTCAAACCGGTCCTTGAGCGCAAGGGTCAGGTGGTGCGCCTGCGGCGCGTACTTGGCGAACTTCGCGCCGCGCCGGGACACGCGCTTTGGCCGCACGACGCAGTCGCGCCGTTCGCGCAGGCGCCGCCAATGGCTGTAGAGGAACGGGAGCGGATGCTCCAATTCGTCCAGGTAGACTTCACGCCGTACGCGCGCGGCTTTCATCATCGCCAGCGCGAACCGCAGCACCTCCCGGCCTTCCTCACCCGTCAGCAGCGGTCTTTCGGCGCCCTGAATCGCGTGGACGAAGTTGTGCGTGGCATTCACGAAACCCAAGCCCCAGTCACCGGGCACATCCTCGAAGTGCGTCCAACGCTGGCCGTCGAAGAGGCTCACGGGCGAACGGTCCATCATGTCGCCCGTGCCCCGGTTGATGAAGATCACGCCCTTCGAACCGATGACCTGATATATCTCGTCGTTCGAGTAATACTTGCTGGGGATATGCAGGTCCGGCGCAAACATGAAGTCGATCACGCCGTAGCGCTTGTTGCCGCGACATTTCCACATGGCCGTCGCGGGGCCGTCCACCACGCCGTTCAATGTGTCAATCCAAGCAGCGACGCGCTCGACCTCGCCGAGCAGATGCCAGGCCGTCGCCCACTCGTGGTGGCCATGGTCGAACGTCTCGAGGCCGAACCCCTGCGCCGCGATGCGCACCTGCTGCTCGTACGTGTGCGCCTCGACCTTCCATCCGCCCTTCGGGCTCGCGATGTAGTTGATGCGCATGCCTAAGGGCTCGCCGATGGCCCCGTCGTCGATCAACTTCTTCGCCAGCGCAATCGGCGGATACGTCACGTAGATTTCCGTCACTTTATACAACACGCCCGCCGTCTTGGTCGCCGCGATCATGCGGTCGGCGCTCGCAAGGCTCGTAGTCATGGGTTTCTGACACGCGATATGCTTGCCCGACTGCGCCGCCGCCACAACGACCTGCTCATGCATATCGTATGGGACCAGCACCTCGACGGCGTGGACGTTGGGGTCCGCAAGGAGTTCCCGGTAGTCCGCATACGCCCTTTCCGCGCCCCAGCCGCTCTTGCGCGCCGCGAGCCGGTCCTGATCGTTGTCACATACCGCATAGATGCGCGCTTCGGAATTGTGCTCGTAACCTCGCGCGTGCAGGTCCGCAATCCGGCCGCATCCGACAAGACCCACGTTGATCATGAGAATGGCCCTCCCGAACACGTCTCGCTTCCATTCCTCGAGAACGCATTCTGCACCGGGACAGACCGGCGTTCAAACTCGCGACACGAAAGCGTGTCTGCCGCATATTGACTTCCGTATCGTCACATCGGCGAAAATGGAGCGATACCCTGAAGGCTTAATCGCCCGCCCGGATGGTGAACGTATCAGGAATGCAACCGTCGTGAGGAGACAGACAATGAAACGTGCATGGATCGCCCTCGTGGCTACACCTCTTTTACTGTCCGCAACCATGGCAACCCAAGAAGACGAAGGCTGGGTCGACCTCTTCGATGGGCAAACGCTGGACGGCTGGGAGCAAAAAGGCGGCGCCGCGGAATACAGCGTTGAAGACGGCGCAATTGTTGGGACTTCCGTGCCGAACACCGACAATTCCTTTCTCTACACGAGGCAGCAATACGGCGATTTCGTGCTTGAGTTCGAATTCCTCGGGCATCCCGCACTCAATTCCGGCGTGCAGATACGCAGCGAGAGCCAACCGGATTTCAAGAATGGCCGGGTGCATGGCTACCAATGCGAACTCGAAGACGAAGGCAAAGATCGCAACTGGTTCTGTGGCATCTACGACGAAGGACGGCGCGGCTGGCTGCTCCCCAAGGACAAGGACTCGGAAGAGGCCAGACAGTTCGGCGAGGCGGGCAAGCGGCTCTGGAAGAACGGCGAATGGAACCTTGTGCGCATCGAAGCCCGGGGTGACCACATCCAGACATGGCTGAACGGCGAACTGCGCGCGGACCTCCACGACGACATGACGCTGCGTGGTTTCATTGCGCTCCAGGTCCACGGCGTCGGCGGCAGACAGCAACCCATGAGCGTAAAATGGCGGAATATCCGGCTCAAGACGTTGAGGGAACCGAACCCTTGATTCAAGGACAAGTCCCGTCGTGAAGCCCCCGAATGCAGAAAAGATGAACACCCCTGACCACCGGCAACCGCTGGTTCGATTGGCCTGGTTCGTCGAACAGGGCGAAGAATTGCCGAGACGGGTGACGGCTTGCCCCGTTCAAACTGGCGAACATGATAGAAGGGCTTCAGAGTGTCGCGCCTATGGAAGACCTGCCTGAGCGCGGTCTGCGACAAGGCGACATCGGAACCGTCGTTCTGATGCACACGCTCGGCGGCTACGAGGCATAATTCATCACATGGGACGGCGAGACGCTCGCCGTCTGCGCCCTCCGGAATTCTGAAGTGCGTTCCATCGTCCCGCGAGAAACCGCCCATGCTCGCGCGATGGCATAGCCTGTGGTCGCGCGCGTCCCGTGGTCAGCAGAATTGGCCCAGGTATTTCGCGCCCGCCGCAAAGCCCTCCTCCCGGCCAAAGGTGTTATCCTCGTGCTCGATGCTGAGCACGCCCTTGTAGCCGTTCTGGCGCAGGCAGCCGATGTATTCGCCCCAGTCAATGTTGCCGAAGCCCGGAATAACGTAGCGCCACCAGCCCTCCGCGTACACGCCCCGCTTGCCGCGCAATTCCACGTCCACGAGGCAATCTTTCGCGTGGGTGTGGAAGATCTGCTTCGCGAACATCTTCACCGGTGCGAGATGGCTGCATTGCTGGTGGTACAGATGCGACGGGTCATAGTTCAGCCCGAAATGCTCGTCCTGAATGGTCTCAAAGAGACATTCAAACGTGTCAAGGCCCTGCAGGCAGGTTTGGAAGTAGTTTTCGATGGCGATCTTGACGCCCTTGTCTTTCGCGTAGCTGAGCAGCGGCGCGAAAACGCCGGGCAGCACCTTCTTGATCGTGTCGATCTTGCTCGCGTTATCTTTCGGGAATCCCGTGATCGTGCAGACGACCTTTACGTCCAGGGCCGCCGCTGCATCCACCAACTTCATGAAGTGCGACTGCGTCTCCCCCGCTTTCCCCGGGTCCGCCATGTCCGGATACCAAGCCAGACTGCTGATTTCGAGGCCGCTATCCGCGAGGATTTGCTTGATTGCGTCGATGCGTGCCGCATCGAGCGCCGCCGGGTCAAGCTGGCGGCTGTTGGGGCCCGCGGCCACTTCGAGGCACGAAATGCCCGCAGAACGCGCAAAGGCGGCCACCTCTTCAAGGGTACTGCCACCGAACGGCGCCGTCAATATGCCGATGCGCATACCCTCCTTCTTCCGAGGGGCGCTTTCCTGTCCCTCCGCGCCTGCGGCCATCTGTCCCACGCCGCTTGCTGCGGCAACGCCGACCGCTCCCGCGGTCGCGCCCAGAAAATTTCGTCTCGAAAACAGGTCCATATCGCGTGTCCTCCCGCAAATGTAGCATCCCGTTTTGGGTGGCCGCGCAAAACTACTCGCAATCCCGCGCAAAAAGCAACACCGTGCGGTGGAGAGCACCGTTGAAACGGCACGTCAATATCCGGATGATGGTCTCCAGACGCTGCAAACGCGCGGCGCGTGCCTCTTCGGCGCTTCCCGCATCGAAGATCGAGCGAGACCCGGCGGCATGAAGCCCCGGCCAGGCGCCGCGACGCGGCAAGATCAGGAAGGAATCGCAAGGATGTGCCCGCGAAGCAATGACGCTCGAAGACCGGAGAGGCGCGTCCCGAGAGGGATGGACCTCCTGCATTCACCGAGACTGAACAAGGGAATGGCGTTCAGCGAGGAGGAACGCGACGCCCTCAACCTGCGCGGGCTGCTTCCGCCCCGGGTCGTCACGCAACGGGAACAGGAAACGCGCGTGATGGAGAACTTCCGGGGCAAGACTTCGGACATCGAGAAGTACATCTTCCTGATTTCACTTCAGGACCGGAATGAACGGCTCTTCTACCGCACGGTAATGAATCACATCGAGGAGATGATGCCGATCATCTACACCCCGGAAGTGGGCAACGCGTGCCGGAACTACGCGCACATCTGGCGGCGGCCGCAGGGCATGTTCATTTCCGCGAACGACCGCGGACGGGTGGAGCATATCCTCAGAAACTGGCCCGAGGACGACGTCCGAATCATCGTGGTGACCGACGGCGAGCGCATCCTGGGACTCGGCGACTTGGGCGCCAACGGCATGGGCATATCCGTGGGGAAGTTGTCCCTGTATACCGTTTGCGGCGGCGTGGACCCGGCCCTGAGTCTGCCCGTGACGCTCGACGTGGGTACGGAAAACGAGAGCCTGCTCGCGGACCCGCTCTACATCGGTCTCAGGCAACGTCGCGTGCGGGGACAGGACTACGACGACCTTGTGGACGAGTTCATCCATGCGGTTCAGACCGTGTATCCGGACGCCATTGTGCAGTTCGAGGACTTCGGGAACCAGAACGCCTTTCACATTCTGCGCAAGTACCGCGACAAGGTGTGCAGCTTCAATGACGACATCCAGGGCACGGCGGCCGTCGCGGTTGCCGGGATGTTCTCCGCTCTTCGAATCACCGGCAGGGACCTGAGCGACCAGCGGGTCCTCTTCCTCGGTGCGGGCGAGGCCGCCATCGGTGTCGCGAATCTGCTCGTTTCGAGCATGATGAACGCGGGGCTCTCCGAATTGGAGGCGCGGCGCCGGATATGGCTCATCGATTCCAAAGGCTTGGTTACGGAAGGCAGGGATCGGTTGCAGGAGCACAAACAACCCTACGCCCATCCTCACGAAGCGATTGACGACCTCCAGACAGCCGTTGAAGCGATCAAACCGACTGCGCTGATCGGCCTGTCCGGTCAGCCACAGACATTCACCCAGCCGGTGATCGAGACCATGGCCACATGTAATCGGCGGCCCATTATCTTTGCCTTGTCCAACCCCACATCAAAGGCGGAATGTACCGCGGAGCAGGCCTATCGATGGACACAGGGCAGGGGCATTTTCGCCAGTGGAAGCCCCTTTGCCCCAGTAAATTACGAGGGCAGGACGCTCGTGCCGGGACAAGGGAACAACGCCTATATCTTCCCGGGACTTGGGCTCGGCGTGATCGCGTCCGCGGCGCGGCGAATCACCGACAGCATGTTCTACGCCGCCGCCCGAACGCTCGCGGAGCATGTCAGCCGGGAACAGCTCGATAAAGGCTGTATCTACCCGCCGCTGACGGACATCCGGCGCGTTTCGTTCGCCATCGCGATGGCCGTCGCGAAAGTGGCGTACGACGAGGGTTTGGCCCAAGAGCCAAGGCCGGAAGATCTCGCGGCCCATATCCAGGCGCATGTCTACGACCCTGACTATGAGGCCCTCGCCTGACCGGGCCTGGGATGATTGACATTCGCAATAACAGAGGTGAGAACCGTTGAAGATTCGTGGTATGTGCCGCGCCCTCCCGCTTGTCCTCCTTCTTGCAGCGCCGTCAGCACACGCTAATTTCATCGCGCTGGAGCGGGCGCAGGTGGAGAGCCTGTCCGACAACGCACGCGGCATGAATTGGGGATTCGAGGACGGGGAGGACACACCGTTGCCGGGGTGGTGGGCTTGGGGAGACGGATACGACCTGGCGCCTGGCGAGGGGCGTGACGGCAGCCGCGCGCTGTGTTGCGTGCAGACACTGACCACGGAGCAGCATGGCGCGGGGCAAACGATTGAACTGCACCAGGAGACGGCGCGCGCGCTCCTCGCCAGCGGATGGAGCCGCGCGAAAGATGTTGGCGGCACGCCGAATGCCGGTTATTCCGTCTATCTCGACATCGAGTATATGGACGGCACGTCTTTATGGGCTCAAGCGGCGTTTTTTTCGACCGGCACGCACGACTGGGAATTCCGGCGGCTCCTGATCGAACCTGCTAAGCCGATTCGGCGCGCAACAGTCTATCCGTTGTTTCGAGGGCATACCGGTACGGTCTGGTTTGACGATTTTTCACTCGCGGAACTGCCCGAGTCCGACGGCGTGCATTTCTTCGAAGGAGTGCCCATCCGACAAGGTCCGCGGAGCGAAAATGCCGAGACTGAGGAAGAGCCGGCCTGTCTGACCGCGTCTTTCTCGCGCGGATGGTCGATGGTATACAACGCCCGCACGACGTTGCTGCGGTCACGCGACGATACGATCGGCGAAGGCGGCCCCGTGCTGTTCGTCCGGGATGTGGCCAATGACAGCGATTTTCTCGCGCCGGAGCACGCTGAACTCATCGACATGGGCGCCGTTGGCGTCATGAGTGGACGGATAGGCGCGTTAAACCTCGAACTCCGCTTCTGTCCCTGGTTGGTTCGCGGCGCCTCGATGTTGAGGGGTACCGTGTTGGATACAACCGGCGGCGACCGCGCGGTCACCGCGTATTTTGCGATTCCGATAGGCGGAGGGAGCTGGACATGGTGGGAGGACATGCGCCGCTGTGTCTCCGCGGAGAACGGCGTCTACGCGAACACGTTGCCGACGGGCGCAGGCGCGACGGGGCGGCGATCCCGGTATCCGCTGGCCGCGTTGACGCGGGGCGATACCGGCATTGCACTGGCGGCGCCCATCAATGACCCACGGCATCACCGCCTGGGCTATGACGCCGAAAACGGGATGCTGTACGCCGCTTTCGACCTCGGGCTTTCGCCGGAGGCGAAAAAATCACCCGGCGAGGCGACTTTCAGCGCATATCTGTATGCTTTCGACGGCAGCCAAGGCTTTCGCGGCGCATTGGATGCGTATTACGTCCTCTGCCATGAGTCATTCGAGAGACGCGTCAGGGACGGCGGGCTTTGGATGGCATTCACGGACATTTCGACCGTGCAAGGCTGGGAAGATTTCGGATTTGCATTCCATGAAGGCACGAACAATGTGCCGTGGGACGAGGCCCACGGCATTTTGACCTTTGTCTACACCGAACCGATGACGACGTGGCTGCCGCTGCCCGAAGGCGTGCCGCGAACGTATGACGGAGCGATGGACCATTTGCGAGCCTCGGCGAGTAGAGACAACGCCGAGGCTGAGCGGCGCGCGACAAAGACCCTGACTTCGTCGGTACAAGGCGCCGATGGCCAAAGCGTCCTTTCGCTCGAAAATGCGCCGTGGTGCAACGGCGCCGTGTTCGCGCTGAACGCGGACCCGGATATCCCCGTCTCGCTTGAGCGGCCGCTGTGCCAAGCCGATTTCGCATTCGATGAAGTTCAGCGCGTCATCGCGGAATATGATTCGCCAAGCCCGGACGGCACGCCGCCCGCGCGCGTGGACGGCGCCTACATCGATTCGTACGAGTTCTGGGCAAACTCGATCGACTATAACCGCGGCCACTTCGCGGCAGCGGACCTCCCGCTCGTCTTCGACGCGGCCACGCACCGCGTGGGCGTGCTGACGGTGTTCGCCACCTTCGAGTTTCAAAAAGAGCTGGCGCGGCGCATGCGCGAGCAGGGCCGTCTCATGATGGCGAACGGCGTCCTCAACCAGTACGAATTCCCGGCGGCTTACCTCGACGTGCTCGGCACGGAAACCAACTGGTTGCCGCAAGGACGCTGGGAACCGCTGTCCGATGCCGAATTGTGTTTCCGCCGCGCCATGAGCTATCAGCGCCCGTACTGTTTTCTCCTCAACACGCACTATGCTGACCTCACGCTCGAACTCACCGAACGCTACATGCAGCGCTGCCTTTTCTGGGGCATGTTCCCGGGATTCTTCAGCGAGAACGCGGCGACGGACTGCTACTTCGCGACGCCCGGGTGGTACGAACCGGCGCGCCCCTTGTTCAAGAAGTACGTGCCACTCATTCAACGGATCGCCGCGGCCGGCTGGGAACCGGCAACGCACGCGCGAAGCCGCGACGGGCGCGTGCTCATTGAGCGCTTCGGCAAACCAGAAGCCGGCAGCGCCTATTTCACGGTCCTGAACGATACAGACGGACCCATCGAGGACGAAATTGAGATAGACCTTGCGGCGCTGCACCTGGCGGCCAGACAGCTTGACATTCACGAACTGGTTAGCGGCGAATCGTGCACAACACAATGCGACGCAGCCCGTCTGACAATCGGGATTTCATTGCCCGGGCATGCAGTTGCACTGTACGAAGTGAGCAAGAACGAAGAATAGTCTCGTTAGAACGCTCCCGCGGTGTAACGAGCGAGAACGGACAACGGGAGAGAGAGGACAAGCGATGATGAGGTGGTGTTGCATATGTTGTCTATTCCTTGCATTGCCGATGCTGCTTACCGCCTCCGTGCGGGCGCAAAACCTGACCGTCCCCGAGGTATCGCGCGATCAGGTCATCTGTTTCGCGCTGTACACGGTACATGACGGGGTGCTGAAGTTGACCGCGCAGTTGTACCCTCTGTTGCCGGATGAGGAGCGGACGGTCCGTCTCGAAATCGCAGACGCTGGAGGTTGGAAAGAAATCGCGCGCACGCAAGTAATCGAGGCGGGTTGGACCGCGCCGTTCCGCATCGCGCCGTGGGACGCCACGCGTGAAGTCGCTTATCGCGTGGCGCATGGCGCGAGCGCGTTCTACACGGGGACGATCCGCCGTGATCCGGCCGAGAAGGACGAGATCGTCGTCGCGGCGTTCACGGGGAACTCGATCCTGCCCCAGCATGGCGGAGATATACCAAAGTCGGACATTGTCGAGAACCTGATACGGGTCAAGCCCGACCTGCTTTTCTTCTCCGGCGATCAGGTGTACCACCACACGCGGCACTACGCGGCGTGGCTGAAATTCGGGCGCGATTTCGGCGCGGTCATCCGGGACACGCCCACTATCACGATCCCGGACGATCACGACGTGGGCCAGTCGAATCTCTGGGGCGCGGGCGGCAGGCAGTCGATGGTCGAGGCGGGCCACGACGGCGGCTATTTCCGTCCGGTCGAGTACGTGAACGAGGTCCAGCGCGCGCAAACGAGCCATCTGCCGGATCCGTTCGATCCCACGCCGGCCGAACGCGGCATCACGGTCTATTACACCGCGCTGACGTGGGGCCGCATCAGTTTCGCGATCATTGAAGACCGGAAATGGAAATCGGGACCGGCGGGACTGGTTCCGCAACTTGGCCCGCGCCCCGACCACGTGACGGACCCGAACTACGACCCGTCGCTCGTGGATGTACCGGGGGCGAGCCTGCTTGGCGAGCGACAGCTCGCGTTTCTGCGCGCGTGGACGCGCGACTGGCGCAACGCTGACATGAAGGCGGTTTTGTCGCAGACCATCTTCTGCGGCGGCGCACACGTGCACGGCACGTGGGACAACCGGCTCGTGGCCGACCTCGACTCAAACGGCTGGCCCCAGCATGAACGCAACCGGGCGCTTGCGGAGATCCGCAAGAGTTTCTCCGTGATGATCGCCGGAGACCAGCATCTCGGCACGATCATCCATCACGGCATCGACGAATGGAACGACGCGGGCTACTCGATGTGCGTGCCATCGATCGCAAACCTGTATCTGCGCTGGTGGGCGCCGTTCGAACCGGGCCAGAACCGCGTGCCGGGCATGCCCGAGCACACGGGCGAGTTCAAGGACGGCTTCGGCAACCGGATCACCCTGTGGGCAGTCGCCAATCCCAGTCCCGAGGAAAATCACGATCGTCTGACCACACGAGCCGCGGGCTTCGGCGTGGTCCGCTTTCACAAGAAGGCACGGGAGATCACGTTCGAATGCTGGCCGCGCAACGTGGACGTCTCCGCGCCGGGCGCGCACCAGTATCCCGGCTGGCCGAAGACGATCCGCCAGGCCGACAACTACGGCAGACAACCCTTCGGGCATCTGCCTGAACTCGCCTACCCGGAAGGCAGCGACCCCGTGCTGGAAGTCACTGACCAGGCGAGCGGCGAACTGGTGTACGCGCTGCGCGTGACGGGAAGCAGCTACCGGCCCAGAGTATTCGCACCGGGCACGTACACCATCACGCTCGACGATGGCAAGGCCAAGAAGACGCTGGAGGGATTGGAGCCCACGCCTGTCAACGCCGACGCAGAACAATGACCCGGTTCGCGTCGTTACAGCGCTCCTGCGGTGTAACGAGCCCCTGTCTCAGGCTTTTCAGCGTTTCGCGACGAAGAGCATGACAATAGTCTTCAGTCTCTCCGGCGCGGTGCGGCGCGGGTCGTTCAGATAGATCTCGTGACCGGGTCCGGTGACCGTATAGCCGTGCTCACTCGCAAAGGCGCCAAGCACCTCATAAGCCGCGCACACCCGGTCATATGGTCCCACATGCAGCACTTGCAGCGCGCGCCCGCCCTTCCACTTGATGCGCTTGGCAGCGGATACGTCGGTCCCTTTCTTTTCGAGCGTTTGTTTTTGCGCCGCGCGCACCCGCGCCGCCGTCACTTCCGCCGGTATCCGGACCATCACCCGCCATTCCCATTGCATCATCGGCGTCGTCGGCTTGGAAAACCAGAGGCATTCGAGCGCGCAGATTTTGAAATCGAGCACGCCTCCGAACTTGAGCATGAACTTGAGGGGGTAGACGGTCGAATAGACGTCCATGACCGCTTTCTGGAACACATCGCCGCCCGGTCTTCCTTTTCCGTCCACGGCAATAAATGCGCCAGGCGCGACTTTCACCTCCCGGGCCTTCTTTCCGGCTCCGTAAACATCCTTCAACGTCTTGGTGAAATCAATGATATTCATTCCCGCTCTCTCCCATCTTCGCGAGATACAGGCGCCGTTTGCGGCAGTTTACTCCGCCCAATACCGGCCGTAAAGCCGCGCGACCTGACCTTGCAGCAAGCGCAACCGTTCGACAGCGGATTTGTCGCCCGAGGCGTATTGGAGCATGAGGCGTCCTTCCTCGAAGCAGAGCTCGTCGTGTTGCGGAAAAATCTCGCTCAGTAGAAATTGCGTGAAACGCGCCAGGCGGAACGGCCCGTACGCGCGCGGCATGTGGCCCGCAACCGCCTCGACCGCCACGGAGTTCATGCCTTTGATGCTCGCGATAATATCCGCAAGCTCCGCGGACGGCGCAAAGCATACCGTATAGTACCGGCCAAAGGTCTCGCTCTTCTCGCAGCCGTGCGCATCACTGATGCCGCAAATCGGGATGTTCCTGCCCTTCGCGCGCTCTTCGTGATACCGCGCGAGTTGCAGTGCGTTCGAATCTACGTCTATAAGCGTTTCCCGGTCGTTGCCGCTGATGAGTTCCAGCGCGTCGAACGGCTGTGTGTCGAACAGGTGGGACGCGAGCGCTTCCGAAATGTAGTACTTGTGTTTCGTGAACCAGTAGACGTGACAAAACATGCCCATCCCTCCACGCTCGCGGATCCTGTCGAAGACCCAGAGACTCGCGGCGTACTGGAACGGGTCCACCGCGGCCGGCAGGTCCGTCAGTCCCTCCTGAATCTTCGCTACTTCCGCGCGGTACGCCGTCTCGTCGTCGCGGTACAATTCGGTGACGCCCGCGTTCGCCCCGAAACTCACGATGTGCACGGGATTATCAGGAGAATGCACTTCCTCCCCGGGATAAACCCGCAGGTCGATCGGCACGCCGTCATAGGCTGCCTTGGCTTCGAGAGACGCGGCGTAATTCCTGTGGTCCGTCAGCGCCATGAAGTCAAAACCGACGCGGCGGCACGCGCCCGTCACGTACGCCGGCGATTCGACACCGTCCGACCTGTAGCTATGCATGTGGAAATCGCCCTTGAACGGACGCAGCGCGCGAAGGTCGTCCCGCAGCGAGTAAAGCCGGAAATCTCCCAGCAGCCGGCGCTTGTCCTTGCTGATTTCCTCGACGTAGAGGACGTGCGCCTGCTCGCCTTCAAAGAACATCCGGAACTGGTATTTGCCATCGACGGGCACAACGATGGACTTCGCATCCGGCACCCAGCCG
>JAGMZX010000104.1 GCA_018005585.1 Candidatus Hydrogenedentota bacterium
CTCCCTCACCTTCTCCCTCACCTTCTCCCTCACCTTCTCCCTCACCTTCTCCCTCACCTTCTCCCTCACCTTCTCCCTCACCTTCTCCCTCACCTTCTCCCTCACCTTCTCCCTCACCTTCGCCTTCGCCTTCGCCTTCGCCTTCGCCTTCGCCTTCGCCTTCGCCTTCGCCTTCGCCTTCGCCTTCACCTTCACCTTCACCTTCGCCTTCACCTTCGCCTTCGCCTTCGCCCTCACCTTCGCCTTCACCCTCGCCTTCGCCTTCACCTTCGCCTTCGCCCTCGCCTTCGCCTTCACCCTCGCCGATCTCGTCGCAGGGAATACAGCCTCCGCCGTTGGGACGCTGCTCCGAGTCCAACACAACATCCAGGAACTCGGGGATATCCAGAAAACTCTCGACGGTCGCGTTGTATTCGCCCAAGTTGCAGATTGGGTCTTCGTCCGCGTCCCCGTAGAATGCGAGATACTTGCGAGCGGAATAATTGAACTGGCCCAAGTCCAAGGGCGGCCGGTCCGGCATGTCCGCGAGCAACCAGTCGACAAGCGCCACGGTTTCCGGCTCTCCGATGGTGATGAACCCGCAGAGTGCCGCTTGAATCTTCTCGGGGGTCGAACCCGTCAGCAACACGCCTGGATTGGGCGCACTCAGCAATTCCGCGACGTAGGCATCGATCAGCGGCTTGTTGTGTTCCCACGCGACGCGCACACAGCAGTGCACAGGCAGCCCGGCATGCCACAAGATTTCGTCAAGCATCTGACCCTGCGCCATTTCCAGCATGCCGTTGCCGTCCTGGTCGGCCGTGCCGGGGTTCACGCCATACGCGGGGATGTGATAGATGTTCACAATGGCGTCACGCACGCGCGGATTGAACGCGGCCCCTTCACACGGCGTCTCGCAGGGCCGCGCGCAAGGCGCGTCAGGCTCCTCCTCGCCTTCGCCTTCTCCCTCGCCCTCCCCTTCGCCCTCGCCTGCTTCGCAAGGCGGATATTGTTGGGTCAGGTCGCTCTCGGTATAGCCGATCGGCTGCCCGTTCCCCTCCGACAAACCCGCCAACCCCGTCCAAGGTTCAACCTCAAGCCACGTGATGCGAATAACACCGTTGAAAAACAGCTCAACTTGAAAGGAGGTCTCGGGATCAGTAATCGGGACCAACTGGTATTCGGACACACGATGGAACGTCACTACCAGACGGTTCGAAAGCTCGAGATACGATATGGAACCGCCACGCGTCGGGTCCAGATTATGCAGATAACCCGAGATACGCGGCGCCGAGAAATGATGGCCCTCACTCTCGCTGTTGTCTGTGTCGCCAGCAGCAAAGGTCAGGAATCCATTGCTTCCAATAAAGACTGCCGTATACTCGACCCCATAGAACCACACGCTGTTGCCGGGGCGCAGAGACACGCCGGCATAATCGTCATTTCCCATGGTCACCGCGGTGCCGCCCGCCGGGTCCGTCGGGTATGACGAGACGCTGGTCAGGCACGCGCTGTAGAAGTTCTCGGACCCGTCCGGTGTGAACGTAATGGAATGATTGCCGATATCCGGGCCGATGTAGAAGCGTTCCGTAAACCAGTCTGTCGCCGCCCCGGCGCCGCGCCCCGCGAGCAGGACGCAGCACAATGCCGCCAAAGTGAACACGCCGCCCAGACGCCGCTTCAAGATTCGCTCGGCCACAACATCGCTCTCCCCTCGGACCCACCGGGCATCGGCACGCGCGCGGGCATGACACACCATACACCCGTCTTCAATCCTGCATGGAACGCCGGTCATCCTTCACAAAACATTCTAACATATTCAATGGACACGCACGCCCCCGTCTTGCGCCATGCGTGGCCTCGAGTCGCGTTGAAAGGACGGCGCGCCGGCAATTACACGCCGAGGCCGAGCGCCCGCAGCACGATCATTACAAAATTCAGCAATTGCGAAATGGCGCCGAACGTTTCCAGAAACTCGATAAGTTGTTCCAGGATAGTCATAACTTCCCTTCCTCGAGGGGTCACAATAGGCGACAGAATTCCGGTTCGGTGGAGTCTAGCAGATTGACCTCCGGTTTTGCGAATACCCGCCGGGCGCGCGCACCCATGCGCCCCACCGGCGCGGGAATCCCTGAACATCGCCGGTCCGGAAACCGCGATGCTGACACTCCACCATGCGGCCGACGCGCGCAACCTCTTACGGGGCGGTATCCTCGAATGCGCAGGCCACGCCGTCGCCC
This sequence comes from Candidatus Hydrogenedentota bacterium, assembly GCA_018005585.1. Taxonomy (NCBI): domain Bacteria; kingdom Pseudomonadati; phylum Candidatus Hydrogenedentota; species Candidatus Hydrogenedentota bacterium. The sequence goes on from JAGMZX010000104.1 coordinate 2,220, forward strand.
GAGACCACAAAGCCGTCCCAGCGGAGACGGACAGCCGCATCGCCCCAGGGCAGGGAGACACGCACCTCGCGCTCGTCTCCGGCCTCACTCATTACAGCCTTCGCCGCGGCGCCATTGATGACAAACCACGTAAGGAATTCCTGCCGCGCGGTTTTCTCGGCCGTCGCGGCGGTCAGGTGCCATTCGTTCAGTTTGAATCCGGCCCATGGCGCGGGCGGCATATCGAACTTGTCGGTTTGCGTGATGGTGAGCGCTTGCGGATGCAGGAACCGCACATCCACGCGGCCAGGTTCGCCCTGCCACTGCATGGCATTTTCGCCGGTCTCGAACGGGCCCGGCGCGTGAAGCAGCCACTGATACGTGGCGGGTTCCGGCGCTATGACCAGGTCGTGGATGAGCACTGCATACGGCTTGAAGAACAGGATGCGCCGCGCCCACCGGTCGAGCCCCTTGTACGAGGCGCCCGCTTCGCCCGCAACCACGTCAAGCCGCTCCGACGTGTGGAAATGGGTGAGACACCCGCGCGCCTCCGGCGTATGGACCATCTGCCCTTCGCCGTCCACGAGTATCGCGTTGTCCGACTTCGTTTCCCACATCCACAGGCGGTGGTGCGGGCTGCCGTGGATATCGCGGCGTCCGGACGCAATGAAGACCGGCCGGCCGCCGAGGTGAAGCAGGAATGCGTTGTTGGCGTTGTAACCGTGGCTTACGCGGCCATAGGGACTGCTCTTGAAGATTACCTGCACGTTTTGTGTTACATCCAGCAGCGTGGTGTTCAGGGCGGCAAGTCCGACATCACGGAACGCGCGGGACTGCGGCAGACCGGAGGGCGGCCGGGGCGTGGCATGTCCGCCGCGGGCATCTTGCCCGGGTTCCTGAATCACGGGCGCGACATCCGGGCCGGGGCAAGCAGCGTAGAGAAATCCCAGATAGCCGTCGGGAAACGGGTTGCCATGTTGGCCGGCGTACCATTGCCAATAGGGATTCCCCGCGGCCGAGGCCAGAACTGCCATGAGCCGGGCGGAGCGGTCCGAGCCGGTGGTCGAGCCCATGTCGGCGAATCCGGCGGTACGGGAACCGGGCGGCGTCACGTAGAGCGGATAGTAGCCCGCCTCACGGAAGTAGGGCTGTTGGAAGGCGTCGATGCCGAAGGCGGCGCGCACCATGTAGACCCAATAGAGGAACCGCTCCATGTAGCTGGCCCAATAGCCCACGCCCTCATGCCAGCCGCCTTCCGTGCCGCCCCAGACCGGGTACGCCGTGTAGAAAATGGTCATGGCGTAATCGAGCCACTCGCCCGCTTCCGGAATCTCGCCGTAAAACGCCGTCGCCAGTTCGCCGAGGAAATGCCAGGCGCGGTTGCGGTGGCTTTCGAAGGGGAACCAGAGGTGTTTGCATCGCTGCAAGTGTTCATAGGCCTGGCGTCCGCGCGCCTGCATCATCGTGCTGATGCGCGCACGCTCCTCCGCCGTGAGCGCGGCATAGGTCCAACTGAACGCACGCGAGGGCATATACAGCAGCGGCATTGCCGCCTCGTCGTTGTACTTGTACTGCGTCGAGCCCTCCGGGTCCCAGGCGCACAACGCCAGGAGCAGGTCGCGCGCGCCGCGCGCATACCGTTCCTCGCCGGTCATCTGATAGACGAAACCGAGCAGGGCCGCGCCGTCCCCCACCGCAATCGCGCGCATGCGGTTACCCCACCAAATCTTCTTCCATTCCTCGCCCTTGAACTCCGTGCCCTTCGGATACAGCGGCGGTTCCGAGGTGTCCGGCGGCGCGACCAGCAGTTTGTCGGCCTTTTGGCGCAGTTCCAGGAATGGACCCGCCATCGGACCTTGTGCCAAGGCCCGCAGGCGCGGCACATCCCCTGGCCGGAAGAACAGGCGCGGGTGTTCCTGCGGCAGCCGGCGCAGCAATTCTTCCCGGCCGGGTTGCGGAAACGGTATGGCATCTTCGGGGACGTGAAACCGGCGGACCTGGCTCCACGCCGTTTGTTCCCCCGCCGCGGTAACTGCCGCATACCGCCAGAAGTATTCGCCCGGCGGCAATGCCGACGCCGGGCAATAGGCGTTCCAGGGGATGGCCACGCGGTCCAGCACCAGCGGTTTGAACGCAGTCGATGCCGAAATCTGCAGTCTATAGGAACAAGGATAGTCCTGGGGCCGCCATGTAAAGGACGGCGGGCTGACGGCAACCGAGGCGCCATCTTCCGGGCGGTAGCCCCATGAGCCAGCGTCCGCCGGGCTTTCGTCCAAAGGGACCGCTCCGTATAAAGATGCGTGCGCGAGTAAGAGGAATATGCCAGGAATGGCGGCTGCGTGACGCGATTTCATGCCTTTTCTCTGCTCCTGCATGCGTTCGGTTCCAGCCTCCGACACGGTATCACCCGTCACATACGACTCCACCGTGCAAGCCGGTGTTTCGCCTTTTCCAGGAAACCCGCGCGGCCTCTTGAGGGATTGTTAGACGGTCTGCCAGGCCCGGGAAGGCGCCGGGCCGGGCATAGGACGCCTTGACAGGTTTTTCGCGCGGCAGGTAGCATGGGGCCCAAAGGAGTCTTGCGGTGGAAATCCAAGGTTTCGCGCTTACCCCCTTCTTGACCAACTGTTATGTCCTGAAAGACGGCCGCGAAGCCGTCGTTATAGACCCCGGCGACGCCACGGAATCGCTCAAACGGGCCGTAGCCGATGTTCAAGTCAAAATGATCATCAATACGCACTGTCATTGCGACCATTGCGGGGGCAACGCCGAGATGGTCCAATTCACGGGCGCCCCGCTGGCCTGCCATGAGGCGGAATTGCCCTTGCTGCGAACCCTGGAGCAACAGGGATCCATGTTCGGGGTCCCTTTTCCACCGTCGCCCGAGCCTTCGCGGTTTCTGAACGAAGGCGACGAGGTCACGGTCGGCTCAGTGACCTTGAAGGTCCTGTTCACGCCGGGCCATTCGCCGGGACACATCACCCTGGCGGCGGACGGCGCCGTGTTTGACGGCGATGTGCTCTTCGCGGGCTCGATAGGCCGCACGGACCTCTGGGGCGGCGACTACGGAACGCTGCTCCATAGCATCCGGACCAGATTGCTGGTGCTGCCCGACGAAACCATCGTCTACAGCGGCCACGGTCCCGACACAACTATCGGCAGGGAACGCTACTCGAACCCCTTCCTTATCGGAGGTTAGCCATGTTGGGGGGCATACTCATACTCGCCCTGACGGCGGTGGTCGAAGTCGACCTGGCTCCGGACCAGCCGCTCCACTTCGTCTACGTTGATGACCCGCTCATCGTCGAGTTGAGGTCCGACACCAGCCTCGAAACGAACGTGCGCCTTTCCGCCCATCACACCGACCGCGACGCGACCGTAACCGCCGCTTCGGGTCCCCTGCACTTGCCAGCCCACGGCGTCTATTGGTGGGCCTTACAGGATTTGCCCGGCGAAAAAGGCTACTACGCGGTGGACATCCGGTTTGAAACGCCGGACGGTCCCGTCGATGCACAACAACACTTCTGCCGCGTGGAACGACCGGGCGCAACCGCGCCGCTGCCCGCATGGGCGCAGTCCGGCGCCGTGGACAAACACGAGTTATTGGCCTTGAAGAGCATCGGCGTGGGCCTGCTGCGCCTCGAGGCGTCGAACCCGGACGCCGAAGCGCAGGCGGCGGCAGCGGCCGCGCAAGGGCTCGGCATCATTGTCGCCGTGGACGCTCAGGCGGTTTCAGACGCGGCCGCGCTGGCCGCGCGTTTCCCTGCGGCGCCCGCGCGATGGGACGTGCGCGCGCCGGGCGCGGAGCGGTTCGCGGCATTTGCCGACGCGCTGCGCAAGGCCGGGGTTACCGCCCCGATAGCGGCCGTTGCGACGCCGGACGCGGATTTGGCCGCACTGCTGCAGCCGCCCGTGGTAACGCACGCGCGAGAACTGGTCATCGAGGGCGGAGCTTTGTCCTGGGAACAGGTTGCGGCCATCCAGTATGTGGCCCGCCGCACAGGGCAGGAGCGCTGGCGCCTGCATGCCGCCTCCCTTGGAGAGGACGCGCTCCCCCTCGCACAGGAACTCGCCGCCCGGCTCGCGGCCGGGTTCACCAGCCTCGGATTCAACACGGGTCGCGTTTACAACGGACGCCCGGGACAGGACTTCGCCGCACTCAGCGGCATCAACGGCGTGCTCGACGCGCACGACCCGGCTGGCCCGCTTTCCCTGCCGGAAGGGATTACGGGCAACGTCTTCCGCAACTGCGAACGCTGGTGCATCGTGTTGCACGCGAACAAGGAAAGCGCAAAGGTGCGCGTCCCCGTGGGCGCGGCACAGGGACTGCGCCTCTTCGACGTCTACCACAATGAATTGCCGCCGCCCGAGGTGAAGGAGGGCGCGGTGGCCGTCACGCTTTCGCCGCAGCCCGCATATCTGTGCGGAACCGGCGGCACCGTCCTGAACGCGGCCGCGCGCAACCAGGCCGTGCGGCAGGCGCGCATATTCGCGGCGCAGCAGGCGCTCCGGGAACAGCTGCCTCCTCTGTTGATGCAGCGCATCGGCGAGATAGCAGCCGCCAAGACGGAAGGGTTGGGCCGCGCGAATTTTCTGTTTCTGCTGCGTGCGTTCCCGTTCCTCGAGGAAGCCTGGCAGCAAGGCGGCCTGCCGAAGGAAGCGGCCGCGCCCGCCTTGGGCGGCCTTGCGGACCTGCTCCGTTCGCTGTGCGTGCTCCAGGAGGACATCGGCGAATCCTTCGCCACCCCGCTGGCCAATCGCCTTGAAAAATGCGAGGAATACCGTGCCCTGTATCTGACGGGCACGGAGGCCCGCGAACGGGGCGATTGGCTGCTCGAGGAGGTGTTGCGGCTCATGAATGAAGCCGAGGCGCTTGACGACGCGGGCCGCCATATCGAGGCCAACGCCGTGGGCGCAATCGCCGAATGGCGCGCGCGTACGTTGGACTTCGCCGCGAAGGCGCCGCCCCTGGTCGAGCCCACGGAAGAGCATCTCCTCGAAGTGCCTCCCGCCGCGGAACCGTCCGGCGCCCCGGAAACCACTCCGGAAGGCGCCGCGCCCGCGCCGGAAGCGCAGACGCCCGCCGCGCCAGAACCACCCGCGCCGCCCGAACCTGCGCCCGGGGAACCGTCAAAGCTCACGCATACCGTGGCGCGCGGCGACAACCCCAGCACGATCGCGCACAAGTACGGCGTCGCCATTGACGACTTGCTCAAGTGGAACAACCTGTCGCGGCGCTCGACGCTGCATATCGGCGACGAATTGATTGTGTACGTGCAAGGCGCGCCACCCGCGGAAGAAGCGGACGCGCCGGAAACGCCCGCGCCCGCTCCGGAGGCGCAGACGCCCGCCGCGCAAACGCAGGCGGATGTGCCCCCGGATACGGAGAAGGTCACGCACACCGTGCGGCGCGGCGACAACCCAAGCATCATCGCGGACAAGTATGGCGTGTCCCTCGATGATTTCCTCAAATGGAACGGATTGACGCGGCGCGCCACGCTGCACATCGGCGACGAGTACGTCGTCTACGTCAAGAAGAAGCCCGGCTGAGCGGGCCGAAGCAGGAGTACCGCCAGTGAAGCGCATCGGCGTTCTCACCAGCGGCGGCGATTCGCCCGGCATGAACGCCGCCGTCCGGGCCGTGGTCCGCGCCGCGGCGGCGCGCGGCCTCGAGGTTTCCGGGATCCACCACGGCTACCGGGGCCTCATCGACGGCGCGATCGAGCCCATGACCGCGCGCTCGGTGAGCGGCATCATTAACCGCGGCGGCACGATCCTGCGCACGGCGCGCTGCACGCAATTCCACGAGGCGGCGGGCCGCGCCGCGGCCGCGGCGCGCCTGCGCGAACATGGAATCGAAGGGCTGGTGGTCATCGGCGGCGACGGCTCCTACCGCGGCGCGCAGGCGCTATACGAAGAGCACGGCGTCGCCTGTATCGGGCTGCCGGGCACCATCGACAACGACATCGGCGGCACGGATTACACGATCGGCTTCGACACGGCGATGAACATCGCGATGGAAGCGATCGACCGCGTGCGCGACACGGCCGCGTCCCACGGCCGCATCTTCTTTGTCGAGGTCATGGGGCGGAACAGCGGTTACATCGCCATGATGTGCGCCTTGGCCGGCGGCGCGGAAGAAGTGCTGACGCCGGAGGAGCCCACCGACATCAACGCGCTCGTCGCCGCGCTGCGCCTGGGCCGCGACAAAGGCAAATCATCGATGATCGTGGTGGTCGCGGAAGGCGACGACGCAGGCAACGCGCTCCTCATTGCAAAGCAGGTTGCGGACAATTCGGAGTTCAAGGACGCGCGCGTGGCCGTGATCGGCCATTTGCAGCGCGGCGGCAGCCCCACGGCCTTCGACCGCGTGCTGGCAAGCCGGATGGGCGTGCGCGCCGTTGAGGCCCTGCTTGAAGGCGAAACCTGCAAGATGGTCGGCGTCCGCGGGTCCGGTCTTGTATTGCGGCCCCTCGCCGACGCTTGGGAAGAGCGCACGCGATTCGACCCGGACCTCCTCCGGGTCTCGCGCGTGCTTAGCGTGTGACCGCTTCGCCGCCGCGCCACAGTTCCCAAGGCGACGCGGCGTTCGTCCGGAACGGCAGCCGCACCTTCGCGCCAACGGCCGCGGACTGATAAGCGGCGAATAGAGCTTCGAGCACGGCGCGTCCGTCTTCGCCGGTCACAAGCGGGGCCATGTCGTGGGCCACGCATCCCACGAAGTGGGCCATCTCCTGCGGGAAACCGTAGTTCCATTCCTCCTCGTACATCGTAAAAGACCAGCCGCGCGTTTCACCGGCTTTTTCCACGGCGTAACCGTATCCGGAACCGCTGTACGTGAGAATCGAGTTGCCTTGCAGCAGATTCGCGTAAGCGGCGCCGTCACTGCCGTACACTTCGGCCCGATCGTCCATGCCGCCTTTCTTCGTCCAGCTTTCTTCCGCCATTGCGACGGCGCCGTTCTCGAATTCGAGCACGATCAGCGCGTTGTCGTCGCCCCGCGTCTTGTCTCCGTGCACCTGCGTGTTCATCTGCGCGTAGACGGACCTGATCGCCGCGCCGCCGAGCATCCAGCGAAAGAACGCGATGGCATGACACCCCATGTCCATCGTCACGCCGCCGCCGCTCTGCGTCACGTCCCAGAAGTGGGCGGCGTGCGGGCCGTCGTGTTTCTCCGATTGCTTGATCAGCGTCGGCTTGCCCAGCGCGCCCTCGTCAAGCAGTTGTTTCATCCGCACGTACTTCGGCGCAAAACACAGTTCCTCCGCGTACATCAACTTCACGCCCGCGTCTCGGCACGCCGCGATCATCCGGTCCGCCTCGGCCAGGTTCAGGCACATCGGCTTCTCGACGACCACGTGTTTGCGCGCCGCGGCGGCATCCAGCGTGATCGCGCAGTGCAGCCGGTTCGGCGCGCCGATGAGCACCAGGTCAACGTCCCGATTCGCCAGCATCTCCCGATAATCCCCGTAATGACTGGGGATGCCGTGCGCCGCGGCGAACTGCGCGGCGTGGCCCGGTGTCGGCGACGCCACCGCGACAAGGCGCGCCTCGGGACAGTGCCGCAGCGCGCGCGCGTGAATCGTGGAGATGAATTGCGAGCCTACGAGCCCGACGCCAACCGTTGCCGCCATGTTTCTTCCTCCCCGTTGCTCAGGTTTCGGGCCACGCGGCCTCGTCGCAGACCACCGTGAGAGCCCCGTGCAGCCACAACAGCGATGCGGGCAGTTGTGTATCGATCCTGCGTTGCAGGAACGTCCGCATGACCGCGCGCTTGGGCGCGCCGCTCACCAGCAGCAATACGTTGCGCGCGCGCAGCAGGTCGCCCATGCCCAGCGTCAGGCCGTGCGTGGCTTGCCTGTGCGCCGAAGCAAGCATGCCGTGCCGCTGCGACGACGGCGCGAGCTCCGCCACGTGGACGCCGTCGTGCAGGCTGGGCCCCGGCTCGTTCAACCCCACATGTCCATTTGCGCCCACGCCGAGCACAGCGACGTCGATTGCGCCAAGGCCATCCAGCACATGCGCGAAACGGCGGCACTCGGCCTCGGGGTCACGCGCATCGCCTTGCATCGCGAAATACCGGTTCGGCGTGATGCACAACGGTTCGAGCACTTCGCGCCGTATGTACGCGTCGCACGAACCCGGGTCGTCCGGCGGCAGCGGGCCCCACTCGTCCAGCTTCAGAACGCGCAGCCGATCCACAGCCAAGGCCCCTCGGGCGGCCTGACGCGCCAGCCCACGGTATGCGCCGAGCGGCGAGGCGCCCGTCGCGACGCACAGGAGCATGTCCGGTTTGCGCCGGATGGCTTCTGCGAGCCAATCGCTTGCGCGCGCGCTCATCGCCTCGTAGTCCGGCCCGATCCAAATGCGCGCATGACCGCCAAGAACCATTTCACGCGCCATGAACTCATGAACCTCCGCTTGCTTGGCCTCCATCATGACAAGACCGCGCTCACCATGTCGAGTTGGCAGAGCCGCATGGGGACTGGCACAAACGAGAATCTTCCCCAACAACCTGATTCCTGCCTGTTCCCAACCTCTAACAACATTCCCCTTTGAAGGTTGTGGAACGCGATGGCCTGCTTTCCGCGACTCCCTTCGCTTCCGTCCTTTACAGGAACGCTTGCAGCGCTTCTTCAAGGATTGCGCGCGTGATGGGACCTTCCCAGGTCTTCACAAGCCGGCCGTCGCGGTCGTAGAGGAGCGTCGTAGGCAGAACGCCGCTGAGTTCCGTGCGCAAAGCCTTATCAAGTTGCGAAATGCCGCTCTCGGCGTCCAGCACAAGCACGGGGAACGGCAACTGCTGTTTCTCATGAAAAGCGCGAACCGTTTCGCCGATCTTCTTGGGGTCGTCGAGCGATATGCTTAGAAACACCGCTTTTTCAACGTCGCGGCCGTTGTAAAACGCCGCGAATTCCGGCATTTCCGCGACGCACGGCGCGCACCACGTCGCCCACAGGTTCACCACGAGCGTCTTCCCCTCCGCGGCGTTCACCAGCGCCGCGATGCGTTCCGCGGACGCCGTGTCCACGCCCTTGGGCGGCTCCACCGCGGACGGCGCGCACCCCGCCAACGCCAAGACGGCTGCAGACGCCGCGGCCAGGAAGGACCTGGGCCGCGGCATCGTATGTGAGGAGCGCGAAATCACGGTTCAGCTTGCGCGCTTGATGGAGCAACCCCACTGCCTGGTGTCCGCCGGGTCCGGGGTTTTATCGGCGAGCAAGGCCTCGATGGCGTTCGCGAGGTAGGGCGTTTCACCCGGTTCATCGGTGCCGCGGCGATCATCGAACGCGCCGTGATAGGCGAGCTTGCCTTTCTTGTCCACCAAGAACACCTCCGGCGTCTGCTTTGCGCCTACGGCGTCCGCGTATTTGTTGCCCGGGTCTTTCAGAATCGGGAATGGAAGCTGTTTGTCGTCCCGGTATTGCCTGATCTGTTCCGGCGTTGTGTCCTTGTGCGAATCGATAGACAGGACAACCACGCCTTTCTCGGCATATTTCCGCGCGATATCGGCGAGTTGCGGGTCCGCCCCGCGCGAATAGGGACATTCCTGCGAGGTGAACACGAGGGCGACCACCTTGCCCTTGTACTGGGCAAGAGTATGTTCCGTTCCGGTCACATCGGTCAGTTTGAAGTCGGGGACAACGGAGCCCACGGCCAGCGGCTTCAGGTCCGCCTGCGAATCCGCCGAACCGCAGCCCGGCAGAAACCCTGCCAACATAGCCGTTACCGCAATCCCGAGACCAGCCGCCAGTGCAAAGTGTTTTGATTTCCGCATAGACTTCTATCCTCCATTTCCTTGCGCCTCACGCGGCGCGCTTGGTCGTGCAACCCCATGCCCTTGCCTCCTGCACGGGCACGGGTTTCCCATGCAATAACGCGCTCAACGCCTCGGCGGTGTACGGGCGGCTGCCGGGCGAACCCGGGAACCGCCGGTTGTCGGACGCGCCGTGGTGGACGAGATGCCCCTCGCCATCGACAAGGAACACCTCGGGCGTCCGTTTCGCGCCGACTCGGTCCGCATATCGATTGCCCGCGTCCTTCAGTACTGGGAAGGGCAATGTGCGCGACGCGGCATAGGCGGAGAGTTCCTCGGGTGACGTATCGTAGTGCGAGTCGATGGCGAGAATAGCCGCCTCCTGCTCGCGATATTGTTCGGCAAGGACCGCGACCTGCGCATCCGCGCCCGCAATGACGAGCACCGCAAGCACAAACAGGACAGCCGCTTTTTTCATATGACGCCTTAACTTCGGTGTGTCTCCCGCGCGGCGCGACTTCATTGCATGAACACGCATGACCGCGCGCCCATTCCGGGGCACGCTCCTGTCTTTCCCGCGCCCGGATCCCTTATGGTATCATGCCGCACTCAAAATGCAAGCCGGGCGCGGAACGAATGAAGTCTCCGCTGTCCCGGGAAAGGAAGCGTGGTTTCATGCGTTTGCGAAAGGCAGTTCTTGCTTTGTTCCTGGCGGCCGTGGCTTTGGGCTGCGGTGCCTCCAACCCGGAGCATCCCGATTGGCTGGTACTGCGCTTGCCCGCGGAAATGCCGCATTTGAACCCGATTACCAGCACGGACGCCTACTCCGCGCTCCTGCTCGACCAGATCTTTGACGGGCTGCTCGACCGCGACCCGCAGACTCTTGAAATGCGCCCGCATGTGGCCGAAAGCTGGGACATTTCGGATGACCATCTCGTCTACACGTTTCATCTGCGAAAGGACGTGTTGTTCTCCGACGGAACGCCGCTCACGGCGCACGACGTGAAGTTCACGTTCGACAAGATGATGGATTCGAAGACGGACGCCCCCCATCTGCGCAATTACTATCAGGACGTCACGAGCTGCGAAGTCCTCGACGACTATACTGTCCGGTATACCTGCTGCAAGCCATACTACCTTCACCTGGTGATGCTGGGCAGTTTGTACATCATTCCGCGCCACATTTATGGAGAAGGCGATTTCAACAATCACCCGAACAATTCGCGTCCCGTCGGCTCAGGCATGTACGTGCTCGAACGGTGGGACGTGGGCCAGCAGGTAACCCTCGCGCGCAACGAACGGTACTGGGGAGGCGCCGTCGGCAAGACGGCCCATTTCGCCAAGAAGATCTATCGCGTTATCACGGACGACAACGTAGCCTTTCAGGTGCTTGCCGCGGGCGACCTCGACGTGATGAACGTGCGCGCCGAGGATTGGGAGCGGCGCGCGAAAACGCCGTCGTTCGACGAACGCTTCAACAAGTACACGTTCTACCTGCCCAACTTCAACTACATCGGCTGGAACAGCCGCAAGCCATATTTCAGCGAAGCGTTGGTCCGGCGCGCCCTGACCATGATGGTGGACCGCGAACGCATCCGCGAGACCGTGTTTTACGGCCATGCGCGGACCGTATCCGGCGTCTTCATGACCGGCACGCCGGAGAACAACGAAGCGATTCAGCCATGGCCCTTCGACCCCGCCGCCGCCGCGCAACTGCTTGATCAGGCGGGCTGGGCCGACACGGACAGAGACGGCGTGCGCGACAAGGGCGGCGTACCGTTCCAGTTCGAGATACTCATCACGAACGCCAATCCGGTCGCCGAACAGATCTGCACTATCGCGCAGGACGAGTTCAGGCGCGCCGGCGTCGTCATGACTATCCGTCCCATGGAATGGGCCAGCCTGCTCGAACGCGTCGACAGCCGCAACTTCGACGCCATCCTGATGGGCTGGGCCATGACGCCGGACCCGGACCCGTATCAGATATGGCACTCGTCGCAGATCGAGAAAGGCTCGAACTACGTCGGGTTCAACAACCCGGAGGGCGACCGCCTGATCGAAGAGGCGCGCGTCTCGTTTGACCGCGCCCGGCGCATTGAACTGTACCATCGCTTTCACGAAATGCTGCACGAATTGCAGCCCTACACGTTCATGTTCAGCCCGGAATCGCTGCTGGCGGTGGACAAGCGCGTCGGCGGCGTGACCATTTATCCGTTCGGCCCGGACCAGCGCGAATGGCGCCTGATTCAGCAATAGCAATAGGACAAACCGGACGGCGACGGTGAGTGACTGGTGAAAACGTATATTCTGAGACGCCTGCTCCTTATGGCGCCGACGTTTATCGGCATCAGCCTCATGACCTTCTGCATCATCCAGTTCGCGCCCGGAAGCCCCGTCTATATGAAGCTGCGCACCGTGGAGGGCGCGCTGCGCACCGAGGGAGACACCGAACGCATTATCCAGGAGACAAAGGCGCTCTACGGCCTTGACAAGCCCATTCCTGTGCAATACCTGAAGTGGCTGGGCCGGCTGGTGCGCCTCGACTTCGGCAATTGCTATTATCGTGACGGCTCCGTTGGCCAGGCCATCGCCAAGGCCCTGCCCGTCACGCTGCAGTTCAACGTACTCGAGGTATTGCTCATCTATCTTATCGCGATACCCGCAGGCGTGTTTTCCGCAACGCACAAACGCACCTGGACCGACGGCATCCTCACGCTCATCTTGTTTCTACTCTACAGCCTCCCCAGCTTCTGGGTGGCCATGCTGCTCATCACGTTCCTCGGCGGCGGCCAGTGGCTCTATTGGTTCCCCAGCCACGGCATCAATTCGCTCGGCGCGAGCGAATGGCCGTGGGGACGCTGGCTCGCGGACCGCGCCTGGCACATGGTGCTGCCCCTGTTTTGCATGGTCTACGGCGGTCTGGCCGGGCTGTCGCGCTACATGCGCACCGGCATGCTCGATATCATTCGTCAGGACTATATTCGTTCCGCGCGCGCGTTCGGATTCAGCGAAAACGTAATCGTGTACAAGTACGCGATGCGTAATTCGCTGATTCCCATTGTGACGCTGCTGGGCGGGCTGTTGCCCGCCCTGATCGGCGGCAGCATCATCATCGAATACATCTTCTCGATTCCCGGCATGGGCCAGCTTGCCTTCGAGGCCGTGAAGGACCGCGACTATCCGTTGCTTATGGGCATCTTCTCCATAACGGCCCTGCTGACGCTGCTTGGACTCTTGATCTCGGACATCATGTACGCGCTGGTCGACCCGAGGATTAAGCTGGAGTAAGGCGGTCGCGTAATGGCGAAGAGCAAACAGAGCTACTGGCGCCTGGTGTGGCGGCAATACCGCCGCAATCCCGCCGCCATGGCCGGACTCGTTGTCGTCGCGCTCATGGGCGTGACGGCCGTCGCCGCGCCGTTCCTCGCGGGCGATGTCCCGTTGTTCCTGGTAAGAAACGGTTCGACCTACTGGTTCCCCAATATCATCTCGTATGCGGACCTGCGCGCCGAGAACTTGTACAGCAATTTCGACCGGTGGACGCCCGGCGAAGGCGAGTACGCGCTGCGCCCGCCCGTGCCCCATTCGCCCACGCGGCCTTACGTTGGCCCCACCTACGGGCCGCCGACGCGCAACAACTGGCTCGGCACGGACGCCACGGGCCGCGACGTGCTCAGCCGCATGGTCTGGGGCGCGCGCATCTCGATGAGCATCGGCTTCGTCGCCGTGGGCATTTCCGTGCTGATCGGCGTCATTCTTGGCGCCTTTGCGGGCTATTACGGCGGCACAGTGGACGCGGTGATCCTGCGGCTCATCGAGATCATGCTCGTGTTCCCCACTTTCTTTTTCATCATCACCGTCATGGCAATCCTGCAACCCAGCATCTGGAACATTATGGTGGTGCTCGGGCTCACCGGCTGGCCAGGCATCGCGCGCCTGGTGCGCGGCGAATTCCTCAAACAGAAAGCCCAGGACTACGCCACCGCGGCGCGCGCAACCGGCCTGAGAGACCTCCGCATCATCTTCCGCCACATCCTGCCGAACGCGCTCAGTCCTGTTTTCGTGAGCGCGACTTTCGGCGTCGCGGGCGCGATTCTCGCCGAGTCCGGCTTGAGTTTCCTCGGGTTTGGCGTGTCGCCTCCCACCGCGAGTTGGGGCGAGTTGCTCAGGCAGGCGCACGGGCGCACCTACGCGTGGTGGCTCGTCACCTTCCCCGGACTGGCCGTGTTCGTGACCGTGACTGCCTTTAACCTGGTCGGCGAAGGCCTCCGCGACGCGATGGACCCCCGCCTGCGGGAGTGAGCGCCGCGGCTGCGCCCCTGTCGCCCGCCGCTCTCTGCTCACCGCGTTCAGACGTGGTTCCCCGTTCCCGAGTGTGCATCGCCGCGCCGCTGCTGCTATCCTTTCCTCAAGCATTCTAGCAAAGGAGGAATCGCGCCATGACCCGCAGAGAGTTCCTCGCGTTGAGCACTGCCGTTGCGTGCGGCTCGGCCATGCCGGCAGCCCCGCGTTTCGCGTTCGGCGCCGAGAGCGGCCCGGAACCGTTTCTCATCTCGCTGGCCGAGTGGTCGCTCGTGAAGAGCATCCGCGCCGGCAAGCTCACGAACCTCCTTTTCCCGCACGTGGCCCGGACTGAATTCGGCATCGATTGCGTCGAATTCGTGGACCAGTTCTTCGCCGACAAGGCGCAGGACACGACATATCTCGGCGAATTGAAGCAGCGCGCCGAAGACGACGGGGTGCGCCTGGGGCTGATCATGCTCGATACGAACGGCCCGCTGGGCGCGGCGGACGGAGCGGAACGCGCGCGGGCAGTCGAGAACACACGGGCGTGGATCGACGCGGCGGCCTTCCTCGGGTGCGTCACGGTGCGCGTGAACGCGCGCGGCGCGGAACAGCCGGAAGAACTCGCGCGGCTCGTCGCGGACAGTTGCGCGCAACTTGCCGATTACGCCGCGCCGCGGGGCATCAACGTCGTCATCGAGAACCATGGCGGTCCGTCGTCGGATCCGGCCTGGCTGACGGGCGTCGTGCGCGCGGTAGGCAAACCCAATTTCGGCGCTCTGCCGGATTTCGGCAACTTCCCTCCCGAAATCGACCGCTACGACGCGGTCGAAGCGCTCATGCCCCACGCAAAGGCCGTCAGCGCGAAGGCCATGGGTTTCACCGGTGGCGGCGACGTTGCGGAGACCGATTTCCACCGCATGATGCGCATCGTGCGCGACGCGGGTTACACCGGTTACGTAGGTGTCGAGTCCGGCGCCACGGAGCAACAGGACGAAGCGGAAGCCGTACACAAGACGCGAGCGCTGTTGCTGCGCATCCGCGAAGATTTCAAGCAGCGCTTGCCCATGTTCAACGGTCAAGACCTGGCCGGCTGGGTCGTGGTCGAAGGCGGCGATTGGACCTTCGAGAACGGCGAACTCATCGGGCGTAACGGGCGCAACTGGTCCACGAATCCCGAGGTGACGGGGTCCTGGCTGCGCAAGGAGCGCGAGTACGAGGATTTCCGTCTCGAACTGCAATATGCGATCAACGAGGCCGGCAACAGCGGCGTGTTCTTCCGCAGCGCAGCCGAAAAGAACCCCGCCTTCACCGGCTACGAGATGCAGATCGTCGACGGCCACGGCGTCCCACCGTCGAAACAGGGCGCCACGGCGTTGTACGACCTTGCCGCCCCCTCCGAAAACCGCGTGCGCGAGGCGGGACAGTGGAATACCGTCACCATCACGGCCCGCCGCGACCGTATCGTCATCGAAATGAACGGCAGAACCGTGCTCGATACGGTCCAGACCCGGTCCCGCAAGGGCTTCATCGGCCTGCAGAACCACGACGAACACGCCGTGGTCCGTTTTCGTAACGTCCGCGTACAGAGACTCTAGCCCCAAGGTCGGCGCATACCGTTTCCCGAAAGATGCACCTTTCCAGCGCGTGTATTGCGTCTTCCTGTCTTTCTGCCTATGGAAGCCTGCTTCAGTAACGATACGTTATGAAACGTATCGATACATTTCTGAGACGCTATGAGACGTTTTTTGAACCAAGAGATGGCTTCGGCGTTTGCCGAAATCTCACATAAGTCTAGTCATTATAAGATCATATGCGAATTGGCACAGAACATGCTCTTTATCGATTGAGATAATCGACAAATGAAAGGAACTCCGTATGATTAGGCGAATTATCACTGACATATTGGCCGAGGCCCGGCAACGGCGCCGGCCCGCACTGGATTTCATCCACGAGGCAATCCTGAGCGGAGACCCGCCATCGGCGGACACGTTTGCCAGCGCGCGCCGCAAGGGGCAAAAGGGCCACTACGCGTCGCGGTGGGGCGTCGGGCCGGGCTCGGGCCTGCCGCAGGCATCGGGGTCCGGCGGCTCTTAAGAGGCCGGGACACGCCACGCCTCCACGTAACGCTTGGGTGGACAGCGTATCTGAAACGCCGTTGTTCAAACGAGTGAGCGTGCGGGCGGGATGTGCGTCCTGCCCCAAGAAAGCTGAAGTCCCCGCCGTTCGGCCTGGCTGCGCCAGTTGAACGGCGGGGGCATTCTTTCAAGGGGGGTGCCGCCGGCCCCAGGTCACTTGGCGACGTATTCGTAAGCGCCCATGTCGAAGTCGGACCCGTCGCCGCGCGGGTCGGCCGTTCCGTCGAAGCCGCGGGGTACGCCCAGGATGTCCGTGACCACGCCGCCATATTCGCCGGGGCTGGTATCGCGCCCCGCGTCGATACAGGCCGATCCGCTGGTCAGGCTCAGGGTGCCGCCGGCCAGATTCACGAACATCGGATGTAGCTTGATATTGCCCTCGCCTTCGATCTGCGTCATGGCATCCGTATATGTCACCGAAGCCAGGGCGCCGGAACCCGCCACGTCGAGCCCGCTGTTATTCCACAGAATGCAGTTGGTTATGTTGGCGACCACATCCTTGTTGTAGATGCCGCCGGCGTGCGCCTCAAGCACCGAGTCGGAGGCGTTGCTCGCAAGCGTGCAGTTGGTGACCGTGATGGACCCGCTGGTGACCAGGCCGCTGTTAAACATGGCGGCGCCGGCCGGCGCGGCCGTGTAGTCCGTCGTCGTGTTGCCAAAAAAGACGGAATTCGTGTACACCGCCGTCGATGTGTCGTTGTAGATGCCGCCGCCACCCGCTTCCGCGAAGATGCCAATGTTATTGGTCTCGGATTCGTTCTCGCGCACGACGGAACCGCTCATGTACAGCAAGCAGAATTTGTTGTAGAGCGCGCCGCCGAACGCGTTGGGCCGGGCGCCGGAGGAAGTGCCGTTGCCCTGACCGTTCGCATCCGCCCGGTTGTTCAGGAAGGAGCAATTGGCTATGTTCAAGGTGCAACTGAAGTTGTACATGGCGCCGCCGTAAGCCTGGCACTCCACGTCTTCGCTTCCCTGCCAGAGGGCGTTGGAGTCGGCCACGTTCTGCGAAAACAGGCAATTCACCGTGGTCAACTGCGTGCCGAAACTATATATGGCGCCGCCATACGCGTAGGAATGCGGGGTCCCGTTGTTCAGCACCATATTGCGCTGGAACGTGCAATCGACCATGATGACCTTGCCGCCGCTGTTGTACATGGCCCCGCCAACGGTAGCGGCCAGATTGTCCTCGAAAATGCAGTTGGCCAATTGCGGAGACACCCCCGCGTTGTGCATCCCGCCTCCCAATTGCGTTGACGGGAACAAGGCGGATTCGCGCGCGAACCCGCCGCGAATCGTGAAGCCGTCCAGCAGGGCGTTGCTGGCGCCTATGACCGTGTGGTAGGCGGCGCTGCCGTCGAGGGCCTGGCTGCCGTCGATGATACAGACGTTGATATCCGGGTTTCGCTGATTCACGTTCGTTTCCGTGCCGTTGAACCCGCCGTACAGCAGCACGAAGTCCTTCAGCCGCAACGAACCGGTCAAGTCGCTGCGCTGCTCATTGTACAGGCCCGCGGCCACCCAGACCTCGCCGCCGCCCTCGGTGTCGGCCGCATCAATGCCTTCCTGCACTGTCTGGAACGCCGTCTCCCAGGATTCGCCGTCGAATGGCCCATCCGTGTTGTCCTTGTCCACGTAGACACGCACGGAGTCCCCTACAATGATGTAGTCCGCCTTCGTTGTACTGTCTTCGCCGTCCGTGGTCTGCACGGTCAACGAAACCGTGAATACGCCCGCAGCGCCATAGACATGCGCGGGATGCCGGTCCAGGCTTGTCTCGCCGTCGCCAAAGTCCCAGAACCATTCCATGTTCGAACCGGTTCCCCGCTTCGACTTGTCTTCAAAGAGCACCGCCAAACCCGGCAACGTCGACTGGGTCGCGGCGGTAAATTCCGCCGTGGGCGGTATGGGCACGCCGCCCGAGTCGATGGTAATAGAACCCGCGCCCACGTCCAGAGGCGCCGGCTGGTCAAAGATATCCCGCGCGGTTACGTTATTGATGAGCAAGTTGTAGACATCGCCGTATTCAACGTTTTCGGAAATGGTGAACGCGAGCGTGCCCATAAGGCCGCTTTGCAGCGGCAGGTTCTGGCCGCTGCTGTCCGTGACCTCAACAACGAGGCGGCCCGAAGTCAACGGCGTAACCGAAAAGGACTTGCCCGCCTCCGCGATAATGACGCCTTCCGCCGCGCCGTCGTATATCAGAGCGCTGCTATTAAAAAGAATCTCGAATTCAAGCGTGTTAAGCTGGTCGATGTCGGTGCTGTAATCCATTTCGACAAAGACGGATTGACCCGGATCTTCAGCTTCCTGGCTTAGCAGCACCTGCGCCGGCTGGGGAGGGCTTCCTTCTTCCCCTTCGCCTTCCCCTTCCCCTTCGCCCTCACCCTCGCCTTCGCCCTCGCCTTCCCCCTCACCTTCACCCTCACCTTCCCCTTCGCCCTCACCCTCGCCTTCGCCTTCGCCTTCCCCCTCACCCGGACACGGAATCGGCGCGAAACCATCTTCGCCTTCCGCGTTCACTTCATAGCCGCAGGAATTGTAGAACTGGATGACGCGCAACAGCTCGACCAGCGTAATACGCCAGTTTGGCCCACCGTCATAGTCTCCGTTATGGGGTGCGCACGTCTGGTCACCCGGGCCAGGCGCATACCCGTCTTCCGTGCCCGTCTGGCAGTGGAACTCGCCCACATTGTAAAACTGGATAATGCGCAACAGTTCGTTGAGTTTGATGAACCCGTCCTCGTCCGAGTCTGCCGT